>JAFTHF010000104.1 GCA_017457545.1 Clostridia bacterium | reverse complement strand
AATACAGACGGTATAATCATAAGACCTGCAAGAAAGGCAATGCCTGTATCAAAAATCTCTATATGATGAATAGACTTTTCAAGGTTAACATCCTTTTTCATATATGAGCCGTAGGTAATCATAATACCCATTGCAAGTGACATAGAGTAGAACAGCTGACCCATAGCGGCAATAACCGTCTTTAAGGAGAAATTGGCAAAATCCGGCTTGATGTAATATACAACGCCCTCCCATGCACCGGGAAGAAACATTACATATACGGCAATGAAAATGGAAAGGATGACTAAGACAGGCATCATAACCTTGCTTACCTTTTCAATACCCTTTTCCACACCGAGAAGCACAACTGCCATAGTAACTGTAATGAAAATAACAAACCAGATAATAGGCTGAGCTGTACCACTTATAAATTCACCGAAGTAGCTGTCACCTGCCGCATTGTGGCCGTTACCTGAAATAAAGGCAGCGAGATATTTAATAACCCAGCCACCGATTACAGAGTAATAGGGCAGAATAAGAATAGGGATAATTGCATTAATGTAGCCGATAAAGGCAAACTTTTCATTAAGCTTTTTAAATGCACCGACGGCGCTGAGTCCTGTTTTTCTTCCAAGACCGATTTCAGCAACCATAAGGGCAAAGCCAAAGGTTACTGCAAGAATAATATATACAAGCAGAAATATACCGCCACCGTACTTAGCCGCAAGATATGGAAATCTCCATATGTTGCCAAGACCGACAGCGCTTCCCGCTGCTGCAAGCACAAAACCGAGCTTGCCTGTAAAAGAGCTTCTTTTTTCCATAATTTTTCCTTTTGCTAAATGGGAATTACCTACTTATTATCCCACAATTTTCTTTAAAATACAAGAGCTATATTTCAATTATTTTATAATATCCCTCAGTATGCTCACACATAGCGGGCAGAGTAATATAGGGAATACCGTCAATTACACAGTAAGCGCCGTCGTGAAAGTGACCCTGAAGCACCATTTTCACCTTGCCCGAGTCCTTGATAATTTTACGTATCTCATCTGCATTTTTAATAACGTGGCTATTATGAATATTTGGGTCAAGGTTTTCGTGAACCATAACAATACATTCCTTAGAGGAGGAGTCAAGCTCCTTTTTTAAAAATTCCACTTGATATGGTGGTAGGTTGGAATCTGTCCATTCAACCCCTGCTACATCAAATCTTTCCATGTTGGAGCGATAGTTGGCATCAAGAAGAATAATATTATATTTTTCTGTTTTAACTACACAGGGTGGCAGCTTTTTACCTAAAAGCTCTTCGATTTCCTCACCTGTTGTCATTAAATAGTCGTGATTGCCCGGTACAAGGTAGAAGGGAATACCGTAGGAATTAATAAGAGAGAGCATATATTTATAGTTTTCTATAATATCGCTTTTTGTATCTCCATTAACGTGGTCGGTAATATCGCCTAAGCAGAAGCAAATATCTACGTTATTTTCCTTAAAGGCGTCCATAGATGCCTTAACCTTGTTGTATGAGTCGGCAGAGCATCTCTTGTGGCCGATTAATTCAGCCTTGTTATAATGGCAATCTGTAAAAAGACCGATTTTCATTTTTATCTCCTTTTGTCAAGCACCGTTTGTACGTCCTTAAGTCCGTTTCTTACAGGGATAAAAAACAGTGCAAATAAAACAGCAGTTATTCCTGTGACAAGGCACAAAAAAGTGATAATTCCTTTTGCTCCGCCTATAAGAAGGGCAGAAAGGGACGCAAGATAAAGAACAAAAAACAGCAGCTGATAGATAAGCGAGGGACGTGCCCATGCTACAATTTTTGTACCCGTATCCGTTTTTTTCAGCCTTCCGCTGACAGTTACGCTTGCGCCGTGTCTGCTTTTGGCAAAAAGCTTATTCGGAATAGCCTTAAAGCGAGCTTTACTTACCGTGCCGATAAACAGCGCCTCGCTGTACATCTGCACACGGTATTTATTAGGCTCAGTGTACTTGCACATAAGCCCGTAAACCTCATCTATATCTTTTGACGTTTCGTAAGTACGTCTTAACCAAAGCATATTAAAGCTCCTCTTTTATAAACTGAATAACACCTGCGCTCCAGCCGTGACAAAGGCTAT
The DNA here is from genome assembly GCA_017457545.1 of Clostridia bacterium. The sequence continues at coordinate 3,003 of JAFTHF010000104.1, read as the reverse complement.
GGCGAAAGCCCTTATAGCAGTAAGCGCCAAAGTCACCGTGGATATCTCTTTCATTTTCCTTTGGGAATTCGTCAATACGGCAGGAATTAACTGCCCAATCCATATCAAAATCCTCAAAGAAGGTGGTTGCACCCTTATCAAGCATTGCGCCGTAATATTCCTTCATCATATTTATGGCACATTCCCTGTCAAAGGAGGCAACAGCCTTTAAAATATAGTAGCTCATAAAGGTGGACATACCCTTTGCGCCACCGTTTACAAGAAGCGCCTTGTCACTTTCATCAAGTCCAACAGCGAAGTACTTAAGCCCTGCCACCTGCTTACTGCATTTAACCTCAATTTTCTTAAGGAGCAATCGCCTTAATACGTCCTGTGCTAAGAAAATATCCTTTCCGTAAAGGGATAAGAGATTTATTGCCTTTTGCATAGCGATTATATTAATGGCACGAACACCGTTTTCCTCATCGGGCTGATTGCTTGTAGGCCAGTCCACAAATAAAAACGAGTACTTAAGGTCACCGTTTTCAGCTACGTGGTCGGATATTTGCTTAACCAAGCCCTTAAGGTAGTCTATCTGCCTGTTTACAAAGGCTCTGTTTCCCGTTTTTTCATAGTAGTCTGCAAGAATAATAATCCACCACATAGAGTACATAGGCATATTATTCATCCAATAGGGCAGAGGAGTTTGGTTTTTAATAAAGTCAAGGGAGCGCTCCAGCACCTTTGATTTGCCGTAAAGGGCAGTAAGGGCAAGCATTTCGGGATGACTGTCCCCAATCCACACAAGACGGTCACGCTTTACTCCGTCCCAAAGGTAATCCTGTCCTGCACAAAGGTCAATTGTGCGCTTTGCAGCCTTGAAAATCTCTTTTACAGCCACGTCATCGCCCGAATATTCATAAATTGACTTCTTTTTCAGAATATGATTTACGGCAATTACGCTTTTTAGCGTAGCATCTCCGTAAAAATCAATACGGACAAAGCGAAAGCCCGTGTTACCGAATACCATGTCGGAGTAATTTTGCAAATTAGTGTAAAAATCTCTGTTTGCGTGGTCGTTTGTCGCATTCTTATGTCCACCAATATCGGAGCAGCATTCTGTAAGGCTTTCGCCGAAGCGAATTCTTATTTTTACATTCTCTGCAAGGAAAGTCAGTATACGTATGCCACCGTTCATCTCTTTTCCGTAGTCAAGGATTACATATCCACCGTCTGAAAAGGCGGCAGTTTCTCTTTCTGCAAGGCCAATCTGCATTGGCTGTTTTTTTATAAGATTATGGCAGCCTTCTACCTTAAAGCTATCCTTTATTATCTTAGGAAAAATATATTCTGTCATACTGTGCCTTCCTTTTAACTATTTACTTTATTTTAACATAAAGAATACGCCATATCAAGTATTTCGCCTAAGTTTGCCCCGATTATTGACACGGGGTGGCTCTTTATGGTCTATTAAACACAGAAAACAGATAGGAGATTTGCTATGCCTGAATTTCAGAATGCCATAAGAGTAAATCACAGAGGCTTCCTTGAAAACGGAGCAAAAAGATTTATTCTTACAGATAATAAAGCTGATTCAAATACTTTTTCCGTTGTGAATACCTACGATGTTAAGGATATAACCGTTTATGAGGGGGAAATGACCCCTGTATATGAGGACGGACATACATACTACGTTGGTGATTTTTCTTCCCTTACAAAAAAGGGCGACTATTATATTTTAGCAGGCGGATACCGAAGCCGTCAGTTTGTAATTTATGACGGAGCCTATGATATTTGCAAGAGAATTATGCTTGGCTACTTCACCTATCAGCGCTGCGGCCATCCTCTCGGCTGGAACGGCTGCTGTCACACAGATGACGGTTTTATCAAGGAAACGGGTGAGCATATCGACTTAAGCGGCGGCTATCACCAATCCTGCGACCTTAGAAAATCTCCGGGAGGAGTGTCTATAGGAGTACTTTCTATGCTTCGCTTCGCTATGAAGGACAAAAGCGAATGGGGTAAAATCCTTGTTGCCGACGAGGTGCGTTGGGCGCTTGAATACTATGTAAAGACTATTCAACAAAACGGGGCAATGTATAACACCTTAAATGAGCCCTTTGGTTGGGAGGGGCGCACCTTTTATGAGTCCCCTGCCCCATCCTCTGCCCAATGGAATGTAACATCAATTCTTGCCCTCGGGTATATGTATTTTAAGGAGACGGATACGGATTTTGCTAAAAAATGCTTAGAAATTTCAATACGTTCCTACAATTTTCTGACAGGGCCTCTTCGTCCTGAGGGCATTTACAAGCACCCTGACAAATATCCAATGGGCATGGATCCCGACTTTTTCTATGATCAATGCAGGAAGGGCTCCACCTCGGATATAGCATATCAGATAAGCGCATGCTGTGACCTTTACCGCGCCACAAGGGATAATTTCTACCTTGAGCGCGTTAAAACGCTTATTTCTTCTCTTATAGAAAGCCTTGATAACGGATTTATACTTCTTCGCAAGGATAACCCCGAAAGAACTGTCAGCGGTTCATGTAGCTATACATGGCTTATGAGCGGAATTCTTTCACTTTGTGACGCCTATGAGGTGCTTGACGATTTTGACGGATTGAAGAACAAAATCATCCACGCCCTCAAGGAAATTTGCGCTTATGCAGACAAATCAGTGTGGAGAAACGTGGAAATCCCCTATCTTGATACCGAAATGGATGTGCTCGTGGGTCACGAAAACAAAACTCGCAAGGAGTGTATGCGAAATGTAAAGAGCTACGGCAGATATTTCTATTCCGATACACAGACCTTTGAGCCAAGCTTTGCTTGTTATCTTGGTATTTTCCTTGCAAGAGGCTCCAAGCTTGTAAACGATAGCAGCTATATGGAATATGCCCAGTCTATTGCAGATAATCTGCTTGGTATGAATACTCTTGATTCAAGCAGAATTCAAGGTGTGGGCTATAACCAAAGACACCATACAGCATACGGACAGTTCTTCCCCTCCACCCCGTT
>JAFTHF010000011.1 GCA_017457545.1 Clostridia bacterium | reverse complement strand
AGCCATAGTTGCAAACGGCTCAGTTTACGATATGGCAAACAGAGAGTATATTGATTTTAATAATTCGTACTATAACCAACACTCCGTAGATGCATATACGGCAAAGGGACATACCTTCTTTGTAGCCGGAGATTTTTCCACACTGGATAAGGATAGAGGATATGTACTGTTTGTAAACAAAGATCTTATTAAAGAAGAAGTTGAAAACCTTTATAGTATGGTAAAAGATAAAAAATGGACACTTGATAAGCTTTTTACATATGCAAGCTCTGTGTATGTAGATAGCGGAGAAGGATACCCCGAAAATACAACAGGACTTTTAATAAACACTCCCTCCAGCTTATTTGAAAATTTTGGTGTAAAACAAGCAGAAACGGATAAGACAACAGGAGAATGGAAGCTTACTGTTAACCATCCTCAAATTAATGATATCGTATCAGCAGTTATTTCGGTTAGCACTGCCGAGTGGTCAACTTCATCTTGGGCGGGCTGTTGGGGCGTAAGTTCCACACAGGCATTTATAAACGGTAATGTTTTGTTTTACCGAGAGGCACTTGTAGATGCACGAAATTTATACAGGGTAGGTAATATGGGCGTTGTTCCGTTTCCAATGCTAAATGAGGCTCAGGGTAGATACTATATTCTTGGCTCATATCAACAGACAGTTCTTATGTGTGTTCCGAAAACTACGTCAGACAGAAATATGTCCGATTATTTTGTGGATGTTCTTGCTTGGACGGGTAGTGAATATGTAATGAAAGCATATTATGAGAGCATGTCGGAATTTTTCAGTTCGGATACTGATATAGAGATTGTAAAGGAACATAGTGTACCAAGCATAATCTTTGATGCAGGTGCAAGTGTAGAGTGGCAATCTCTTGCAAGCAGTATTTTAAATGAATCAATTAAAAATGATGAAAATAATTTTGCTTTTGCCTATGAATCGGCAGAGGCTGATGCTCTTAAAACAATCAAGGAATGGAACGAGGCTTGGGGCTCGTATACGGAATAACTCCGATTTTCAAGAAAGGAGGCTACTATTATGAAAAAAATATTTGCACTGATTTTAATACTCGCAATGCTAATTCCCTTTGTGGTAGCTTGTGATGGCGGTGATGATACCACAACCACCACTACAACAGAGATTATTGATTACGATAAATTTACCTCAAAGAACACAGTTAAAAAGGACTGGGAAGGCGAAACCTTGTTGGTAGCCGCTACCGCTTGGAGTGGCAATCCTTCATACCCTTGGTCAACAATGGAGCTTGCTATCGAAGAAGGTAAAACATCGGGCTGGGGTGAAAAGATAGATAAAGCAGTACTTGAAAGAACCGCATACATCAAAGCAACCTACGGTGTTGACGTGATTTGGGAGCATTCAAGCAGATACAATACCCACGACGTTCTTAAAAATGCCATGATGGCAGGCAATGATCCCGATTACGACCTTGCCATGCCCCGTGCAATGCGTGCACACTCGATTGTAGCAAACGGCTCTGTTTATGATATGGCAAACAGACCGTATATCAATTTCAACAATTCCTATTATAACCAAGAATCCGTGGAAACCTACACCGCTAAAGGACACACCTTTTTTATCACAGGTGACTTTTCCAATCTTGATAAGGAAACTGCTTTTGTTGTTTTTGTAAATAAGACAGTTCTCGGCGGAGAGGAAGAACTAACTAAGCTTTACCAATTGGTTAAAGACGGCAAATGGACATGGGATAAGCTTGTTACCTATGCAAGTGCTGCATTTAAGGATAATGGTAATAATATACTTGACGATGTAGATATATACGGCCTTTCCACACAATCCTTTACCAGATTTTACGAGTATTTCGGTGTAAAGCAAGCCGGAACTGACAAATCAACAGGAGAGTGGAAAATTACCCTTAATGACCCAAAGGTAAACGACATAATAGACGCTATAATAGAAGCCAATTCATCTGATTGGGCGCGTTCGGCATGGGCTGGAGTTTGGGAGAGTCTCTCCAAGGATGCATATGCTGAAAATAGGATTTTGTTTTTCAACGAAGCGATTCAGCGTATTAAATATATAACCGAGTCTATGCCTGTGGATAATCTTGGTGTAATTCCTTTTCCAATGCTAAACGAGGAGCAGGGAAGATTCTGTGTTCCATGCTCATCTCAGCAGTTCACACTTTTGTGCATTCCTAAGACTACATCCGATAGAAATATGTCCGATTACTTTGTAGATGTTCTTGCTTGGACAGGTAATGAATATGTAATGAAAGCATATTATGATCAGATGGCAGAGCAACTTGGAGCAGAGGAAATGGAAATTATGCAAAATTACATTATCCCAAATATTACATACGATGCAGGCGCAGCAATAGGTTGGAACACACTTATAGGCGACGTTATTGAAGAATCTTATAGAAAGAACGAGATTAATTTTGAAGAAGTGTATGCCGAGCATGAAGCTGACGCCCTTAAAATAATAAAAGAATGGAACGAGGCTTGGGGCGGGTATACGGAATAAAATTAAAGAGAGAGGGAAGCCTCTCTCTTTTCTATTGAATTAAAAACCAAACTGTGATAAAATAAAAAGGAAAGAGGGGTGAGGAAATGAAGATATCTACACCAAGCTACTATAAGAAATTCAAGTGTATCGGCAAGGAATGTAAGCATAATTGCTGTATCGGTTGGGAAATTGATATTGATAAAAGCACAATGGATAAATACAGTAGCATAGATGGAGAGCTTGGCGCACGGCTGAAAAAATCCATAAGCAAAAAGGGAGAATACCCTCACTTTATTCTCGGTAAGGGAAAAAGATGCCCCTTCTTAAATAAGGATAACCTTTGCGATATAATTCTTGAGAAGGGAGAGGGCTATCTTTGTGAAATATGCGATGCTCACCCAAGATACAAAAGCTTTTTCTCTGACAGAGTGGAGATAGGCATAGGTCTTTGCTGTGAGGAGGCTGCCCGAATTATCCTTAATGAAAAGGAAGCTTTTAAGCTTGAAATTACAGAAAATCCCCAGCCCTGTGGCGATAATTCCGATTATGAAAATCAGCTTATCACTGAACGTAATAATTTTATAGAAAAAGTAAATAAGGGAGAAAGCTTAAATGTTAAGCTGCCCGATTTTACTCTTGATGTGTGGGCAAAAAGATTTTTGGAGCTTGAAATTATGAGTGGCGAGTGGAAAAAGCTGCTTAAATCAGCAAAGAAGATAAAAGCTCCCCTAAGCATTGACATTTATGAAAGAGAGGCTAAAAATCTTCTTTCGTATTTTATCCACAGATACATAGGAAATGAGGAATTTGACGAAGAAATCCCTACCATTGTAGCTTTTTGCGTACTTTCCACTATGATTATTACAACACTTTGGCAAAATTTTGCGAGGAATGAAGAGGATAAAATCGAAATATGCCGTCTTTACTCCCAAGAGATAGAATATTCCACAGAGAATGTGTATGATTTACTTGATATAATAGAGGAAAATAATGAAATATAATAAAATTGTGGAGGGCGTGTTTATTTCCCGTCCCAATCGCTTTATTGCTTATGTAGACGTAAACGGCAAGACGGAAACTGTCCACGTAAAGAATACGGGCAGATGCAGGGAGCTGCTTACAGATAAGGCAAGGGTGTATCTTAGCGTATCGGATAACCCGTTACGCAAGACGGGATATGACCTTATTGCAGTAAAAAAAGGCGACCTTCTTATTAATATGGATTCGCAAATCCCCAATGACGTATGTGAGGAAATGCTTAAAAAGCATACTATGTTCTCAGAAAATGCCATAATTAACAGGGAATACACCTACAAAAGCTCACGCTTCGATTTTTACATTGAGGACGGGGAGCGAAGGATATTTTTAGAGGTAAAGGGCTGCACCCTTGAAAATAACGGAATCGCCTCATTCCCTGATGCCCCCACCGAAAGAGGAGTCAAGCATATAAATGAGCTTATTTCGGCAATAAAGGACGGCTATGAAGCGTACATAGTATTTATAATTCAAATGAAGGGTGTTACTCAGTTTCGCCCCAACGATATAACCCATAAAGCATTTGGCGACGTTCTTCGCTTAGCCCATAAAAAGGGAGTTAAGATACTTGCATACGATTGTAAGGTTACCCCCGATTCCATTGAGGCAGATAGGGAAGTAAAGGTAATTTTAGACACGTGGGAGGGTATTTATGAATAAGCAAAGAGAAAATATTATTGATTAGTCCATTCCACTTAAGGGCGATACGTCAGTTAAGCCCTTTACCGACGATTTTGACACCACGGTTTTGCGCCACGCCGACACGGGCAAATGGTTTGGGCTTATTATGAACGTTTCAGGCAACAAGGTAGGGCTTTCTCCCGACATTAAGGTAGATGTAATGAATGTGAAATGCAAGCCCGAGGACACCTTTACGGCAAGAGAGCTGTCAAGCTCCATAATCCCTGCCTATCATATGAATAAAAAGCATTGGATTTCCATAATCTTAAACGGAACAGTAGAATTAGAGCTTTCAGAGGCGCTTCTTGAAAACAGCTACGAGCTTACAAAAAGGAGAGTGAAGGAAAAATGATTCGTCCCTATATAATTTGCCACATGGTGCAGTCCATTGACGGCAAGGTAACAGGAGATTTTTTGTCCTTGCCCCCATGTAAAAACGCAATAGAGGTGTACTATCAGCTTAACAGAGATTATAAGGCTGACGCCTTTGCCTGTGGCAGGGTCACAATGGAGGGCAGCTTTACAGGTGGATATTATCCCGACCTTTCTGCTTATGCGCCCTGTACCGACAGAAATGACTATATAGGATACAGAAGACGTGATTTCTTCGCCGTAGCCTTTGACCGTCTTGGCCGTCTTGGCTGGACGGAATCCGAAATAGTGGATAGTGACCCGGGATACGGTGGGGCGCATATAATTGAGGTGCTGACAGCCAAGGCTGACAAAAGATACCTTACCTATCTTCGCAGTATAGGAGTATCCTATATTTTCGCAGGAGAAAATGAAATGGATCTGGCAATCGCCCTTGATAAGCTGAAGTCACTTTTTGGTATAAACACTCTTATTTTGGAGGGTGGCAGTATTTTAAACGGCGCATTTCAGCGTGAGGGCTACATTGACGAAATCAGCGCAGTAGT
>JAFTHF010000103.1 GCA_017457545.1 Clostridia bacterium | reverse complement strand
TATCTGTGCTGTAGTCAAAGGTGTAGAAGGACTGATAGTGAAGAACTCTGTATTCACCGTATGTGCCGTCTGCATTCTTTCTTGCAATAATGACTACATTCTGTGAAAGGGGTGTACCTGCATCGGTATAGAAGTTTTCCTTGTAGAAGTTATACTCTTTTCTGATGTCGTGGTAGCTTAAGCTGATGTTGTCATACTTAAGAGCAAGATCCTCAGCTGTTGCGTTAACGTAACCGATAGAGCCTGAGGTTGATGATGTGGCAAATGCGTCCTTAACTGTATCGTAGGGAGCAGCGAAGATAATTTCAATCTCCACATCGTTTTCCTCAAACATTTCGTCAAGGGCTGTCTTCATATCGTCTGACATTGTAAAGATCTTTTCGTCAGTCATATCAACATACCAGTTGAACTTCTCTGTGAATACCGTAAGCATAGCGTTAACTATCATTACAATAGCGATAATGAGAGCGCAGAATGCAACATTTACTGTTGTATATTTTACATTTTTAGAGTCTGAAAAAGACTTCATAAATCCGTTTTTCATCTTTGTCTCTCCTTTCGCTTAGCGATATCTGCGTGCTTCAAACACACGCATTGTGAGGAATACGAATACTCCTGCAATTGAAATGTAATAAAGCAAAGCGCCAAAGTCAAAGCGACCGTAGGTGAAATTGCCAAATCTGGAATAAATGCTGAAGAAGTCAAGGATTGTCTTGATAGCAGCGGAGCTTATAAAGCTGTTAAAGATGCTGATACAAAGCAAGCCTACGAGAATACCGAGGGTAATAACTACTGCTGCAAACTGGTTTTCTGTAAGAGCAGATACAAACATACCGATGGCGATAAAGCTCATACCAACAAGGATAAGGGCGAAGGTAGAGCCGAGAATCATTGTAAAGCTGGGGGGCATTGTGTTGATGGAGTCCTTAACCGCATACTGATAAAGAGGAATGTAGTTAACCATGGAAACAACCATAACAATAAGGAACATGCAAAGAGCTGCAAGATACTTACCAAGCACCATCTTGGGAATGGAAACGGGCGCTGTAAGAAGAAGCTGCTCTGTCTTTGTCTTCTTCTCTTCGCTGAATATCTTCATAGTAAGGATAGGAAGAATTACTACAAGGATAACAAGCTTGAAGATGAAGTATGTGCTTGTATCGGAGCTGGACTGAAGAAGTGTGGTAGCACCGAGGGCAGCGCCGAAGAGGGCAAGAGATACAGCAAGGAAGATATATCCTGTAGCTGTTGTAAAGTATGAGCGCATTTCACGCTTGAATATAGCCAACATTATTATTTATCTCCCTTCTTCTTTTTATCTGTAAGCTTGATAAAGATGTCCTCAAGGTCTGCGCCAACAGGCTCAAGACCGAGCATAGGCCAATCTCTGTCCGCAAGAGTTCTGAAAAGCTTCTTTCTGATGTCCACATTACCTGCGCTTTCGATGATATATACGAATGCGTCTGCATCTCTTTCGTTAAGAGAATCCACCATAAGAACACCGGGCACGTTGCGAAGCGCCTGTGCAACCTCACGCTGAGGACCGGATACCTTTACTCTGTAGCGTGCATTTTCTGTAATTGTCTTTGTTAAGTTCTCTGTCTTTTCATCAGCAACAATCTTTCCTGCGTTGATAACAACGATTCTGTTACATACAGACTGTACCTCGGAAAGAATGTGGGTGGAAAGAATAACTGTGTGGGTCTTACCAAGGTTTCTTATAAGGTTTCTTACCTCAATAATCTGCTTGGGGTCAAGACCTACTGTGGGCTCGTCAAAGATAATGATCTTAGGATTGCCCATGATTGCCTGTGCAATGCCCACTCTCTGTCTGTAACCCTTTGAAAGATTACGGATAAGGCGGTCTCTTACGCTGTCAATCTTTGTGATAACGCATATTTCGTCAATATGCTTCTTTTTGTTAAGAGTACAGCTCTTAAGCTCGAATACGAATTCAAGGTATTCCTGAACTGTCATATCCATATAGAGCGGAGGCTGCTCGGGAAGGTAGCCGATAAGCTTCTTTGCTTCAATAGGATCATCAAAAATATCCTTGCCGTCTATAACAACGGTACCTGATGTTGAAGCCAGATAACCGGTTACAATATTCATAGTCGTGGACTTACCTGCGCCGTTAGGACCGAGAAAGCCAACAATCTCTCCGTCGTTTATAGTAAAAGAAATATCGTCAAGGGCATACTTTGTTCCGTACTTTTTAACGAGATTTTTAATTTCTACCATAGTTTTTCCTTTCTTTTTTGTATCATACGATTTTGTAGACTTTTAAAGTATAACATATTATTTTAAATAAATCAACAGAATTATTACTAAAATTATATAATTTTGCACAAAGTTATAGGATTGTACACAAATTATACTATCATAATTGCCATACTGACATTATTCTACTTCGTCTACTTTAATTTAACTTAAGAAAAAGAAAAAGCCGAGCAACGCTCGGCTTAAATTTATATGTAATATTTAAAAAGCTGAATTGTGCCGATGCCAAGACCGGTAACAAGAAGAAGGACACCTACAATTCTGTTAAGGGTTTTGGGATCTACCTTGTTTGCAATCTTCGCTGCAAGAAGGGCAAATGCAAGGGTAAAGATAATACAAAGAATAAGTATAAGAGGATCGGGCATGGAGCCAACAGCAAAATGACATACTGCGCCGATAAGGGCTGAGAAGGTCATTACAAACACGCTTGTGCCGATTGCCTTCTTAAGGTCAAAGCCAAGAACGGAGGTAAGGACAAACAGCATAGCAAGGCCACCGCCTGCGCCGACACAGCCACAGATAAAGCCAATCATTGTACCCGCAATTATACTGTATGTAATAAATGTTCCTCTCTTAACGGTGGAAAATGCAATTTTCGGCACCAAAACGGGCTTAATTAAGAATTTTATACCCAAAATTATACCTGAAATTATGCTGGCAGAGCCAAGAAAGCTGTCGGGCAGATATCTGCCTACAATACTGCCTACAATTGTAGCTACAATTACGGCAATAAACAGGAACATTCCGTTTCTTATATCTGTATTTTTGCTTCTTTTATAAGTAACTGCGCTTATAGCGCTGGCTAAAACGTCGCTGGCAAGGGCGATACCAATCGCCATATAGGGCTCCATGTCAAGTAGGCCAACGAGAACGGGGATAATAACCGCCGCAGCGCTCATTCCTGCAAATCCGGTGCCAAGTCCGGCACCTGCGCCTGCAAGAAGGCACACTAAAACCTTTATTAAAATTTCCATATATATCACCAAGGAATAGCCAAAATAGGCTAAAATCCTGTAAATTCAAAATAATTATAATTAATTTTAACATATATTTTTTAGTGTGTCAACATTTTTTGACCAATTTTTTGCATAAATTTGTAAAAAAGCGCCACCACGTGTACGATTTTCTGTGACACGTACCCCCACTTTGTTAACATCTCACCAGACAAAACTGAATAATAATTCACTTTTCTGAATTATTTTTCATTTTACACAAAAGTAAGAAAAAACCGATAGGAATTTTCTCCTATCGGTGATTTTTCGGATATTTTCAGTTATCAAGCTCATATGCGTAAATATGTCTGCCCGAGGTAAGATTGCCAAAAATATACTTTGCGCAAGCAGATTCGTTCATAACGTAGATTTTGTTATCAAGCACTACTATTTCCTCTGCCATGGGCGGCATTCTCAAATCATCTGTAAGCAGACTTGAATCAAGATAAACAAGAGGAACACTTGTACCGTTAAAATCGTATGTATTGCCCGTCAAATCGCCCTCAAGTGTATAGGTGTAAAGGTGGGATACGGTAAGTCCCCAGGAGGTGGAAAGATATATCCTGTCTCCGTCCATAT
>JAFTHF010000102.1 GCA_017457545.1 Clostridia bacterium | reverse complement strand
CCAAGGGCTGCTGAAATGGCAGAATAGGTGTCTGTGCCTGATGAGGTTACTACATGCGTAGTAAAGGTGGAGTTGTTACCGCCACCGTGCTCTGCGTGGAGAACAAGGCATATATCAAGTAGCTGAGCCTCAAGAGGTGAAAACTTGCCGTCCTCTCGGAGAATATAAAGAAGATTTTCAGCTGTTGTATACTCAGGCTTGGGGAAATGAATAAACAGATTATGGTTATTATGATAATGCTGATATGAATGATAACCGTATACTGACAAAAGTGGGAGCTGCGCAATAAGCTGTAAGCATTGGCGAAGCACGTTTGCCATAGAAATATCATCGGGGTTTTCATCATAGGCATAAAGCGCAAGTACACTACGTGAAATCATATTCATCATATCCTTACCGGGCGCCTTAAGAATCATATCTCTTACAAATGAGGGCGGGAGTGAACGGTAGGTGGCAAGCTGAGCTGAAAACTCTGTAAGCTCCTTGCGTGTTGGCTGCTTTGAAAAAAGGAGAATATAGATAGCCTCCTCAAAGCCGGGATGACCGTCCTTTAAAAAGCCTTTTACAAGATCCTTAACATTAACGCCACGGTAATAAAGCTCACCGGGGCACTGAATAATGTTGCCGTCGCCGTCAACCTCACGGGATTTAACATTGGAAACCTCGGTAAGTCCTGCTACTACGCCAAAGCCGTTATCATCACGAAGTCCCCTTTTAACATTGTGCTGAGCGTACATTTCAGGCACTATGTTATTAATTTCAAGAGTAAGCTTAGCAAGGCTTTCGATATAAGGTGTTATCTCAGAATAATTCATAATACCTCCTTCCCTAAACAAAAAATCTTTCCACTATGGGAAAGATAAACCGATTAGACAGTAATATAAGTAAGGGAAAATTTATCTTTGCAATATTTTACCACAAAAATTTCTCTATTGCAATAAAAAATTATAAAAAATGCTCTATATATAAATATTTTTTCTTAAAAACAAAAAAAGTGCGACACAGTGTCGCACTTTTATTGATTTTACAAATAAAAATCTGATATTCTGATGCTGTCTTTATTTACTGTTATTTCTGTTATTTTTCAAGCTCACTTATTATTTCGTAATAAAGCCTGCTAAAGAAGCTTTCTTCCTTAGGATATTTTCTAAAGGTAATATTTTCCCCTGCCACCCTGTCAATAAGAGCTACGGTAGCATCCTTGCCTATCTTAGCTTCAAGGAGCTTAAGAAGAGCTATATCGCAAAGCGCCTCCTTGAAAACTCTTAAACGAAGTGATGGAATTACACCGTTTTTGTATGGATAAACGCTGAAGGCATCACCTGATGGGAAGGCGCCTCCCGCGTCTGTTATTTCGTAGGGATTTATTTTCTTTTTGGAGTACTGTGTGTTATAGAAATTGTAGCCCCAATGCAAGAAGCCTGCCATATCATACTTATAAATCTGCGTACCGATTATACGGCTACGGGCAGATGGCATAGACATAAGACGGTTAGCAACCTCCTTTGTCTGCGCACAGCAGTAGTAGCACCAGATACCCTTTGCCTTCGCCTCAATAAATGGCTCAAGGGCGTTGGTGGCAACAACGGGATTAGGAACTAAGCCCTGCTCATAAAAATCAAAGTGGGAAAGGGCATCTGTATGGTTACAGCCCTTAACCAAGGGAAGAATTATATCTGCTGCCGCACGGTAGCTATCAAGCTGCTCTCCGCTTGGCTCATCGGACACGTGGAAGTAAAGACGGGATTTTTCAATTCCCTTTTTCTCAAAGGTATCAATAATTTTAGGCACTATTGCGCCTAAAAATTCGCAATACTCGGGGGACGTAGCAGGGGTTTCCCATCCGAATATCCTTTTTTCCTCACCGTCTACCGTGGCAATTACCTTGGGCGCATTCTTTGCTCCCCACTGGGTGAAGAAATGATTTATCTCAAAATATTTAATGCCATTTTTTAGACAAATATCAATAAATCTTTCAAGACGGGAAAGGTCTATATTGTAGCCCTTATCTGTCTTTTCTATCCTGGCGAGCTGTACAGTTGTGCGCTCTCCTCCTACCTCTGTGTCAAGAGGTGGAGTTACAACAGGTACAAGTATCATATTTATGCCACCCTCAGCGGCAAGAGCAATATATTTGTCAATAAGCTCCCAATGCTCAGGAGAAAAAACCTCTACACCGTGTACATCTGCGATACAGTCGGTATGAAACCATTGTGTAAAGATAATATCGGGGTCGGGCAAGGTAATATCCTTGATTTCAAGGGCGATTTCACTCTTTTCAACCTCGTTTCCGTCCTTATAAAGAGTAAATTCAACAGGGAATGTGCCAATCTTAGCATCATTTGGCACATTAATATCTAACCACAGGGTCAGGTATTTTCCGTTTTCAAGGGTGATTTTATTATCCTCAGCAGGGAAAAGAGGGTCGGGAAGATTACATGGCTCATAAACAAGATAATTTTCGTCATTTGAATGAGGATATACAGGAAGATTTGAGGGCACGTAGCCAACCTTATATATCTTAATATAATCAAGCACCTCGGAGCTTACCTTAAATGTGTACTCTCCCTCGCCCAAAAAAGCTATCTGATATGCAGAGCTTTGACCCTTTACAAGCAAAAGCTTATCTATGGAATCTCCATATATTTTGTCTTCAAGCACCTTAGCAAGTGATGAAAGCTGATAAAGTTTAACGCTCATAGTATTCTCCTTTAGTTTATTAAGAAAAGTATACCACACAATAAAAAAATATTCAAGTGAGATGTAAATTTTCTTGAAAGAATGCTTATATTGTGGTAGAATATATGTATAAAAGAATTAGGAGCATAGCTATGAAAAGAACAAGCGGTGTGCTTATGCACATATCTACCCTGTGGGGTGACTACTCTGAAGGAGCCCTCGGCTCTGCAGCTAAGGAATGGATTGATTTCCTTGCTGATTGCAAATTTACATATTGGCAGGTGCTTCCCTTCTGCTTGCCTGATGAATATAATTCTCCATATAAATCATATTCTGCCTTTAGTGGCAATCCGTATTTTATAGATCTGGATACTCTTTTAAATAAGGGTCTTATTACAAGGGCTGAGGCTATGGCAGCTAAGCAGCAGTCCCCCTACCTTTGCGAATTCAACAGACTTAATAGGGAAAGAAT
>JAFTHF010000101.1 GCA_017457545.1 Clostridia bacterium | reverse complement strand
TTATTCAAAACGGTGATTACTACCGTCTCAGCTCACCGTTTACACCCGATAAGAGCCTTTACTGTGCTTGGGAAACAGTAAGAGAGGACGGAAGCGAAGCCCTTGTATGTGCTGTTCGCTACGAAAGTGATGCTAACAGCGCACCCGAAACCTTTAAGGTAAGAGGCCTTTGCCCTGATAAATGGTATAGAATTAACGGCTCGGAGGAGAAGTATCTTGGTGCAGCCCTTATGAATGTGGGCATCAGATACGCATACGATTTCTTCTCATATCCCTCAAGACTTTATCATATTACCCTGGCATAACAAAATAAAAATTGGGACTGCGTAAGCAGCCCCAATTTATATTAATATTTAAATTCTTCCTCAAGCTTTCTGTTAAATTCCTCAGCTGTGTTGTAGCCCATCTTCTTAAGACGGAAGTTCATTGCAGCAATTTCAAGAATAGCAGCAAGGTTTCTACCCGGGCGAACCGGAACGGTAATAGCGGGAATCTTGATACCAAGAATCTCAACAAATTCATTGTCAAGTCCCATTCTATCGTACATTTTACCCTCAACCCAATGCTCAAACTTGATTACAAGCTCAATTTTTTCGCTATCCTTAACAGAACCCGTACCAAAGATACGGCGCACGTCAATAATACCGATACCGCGAAGCTCCATATAATATCTTATAATGCTGGGCGCACGGCCCACAAGGGTAACGTCGGACACCTTACTGATTTCAACAGCATCATCGGCAATAAGACGGTGGCCACGCTTGATAAGCTCGATGGCGGTTTCACTCTTACCGATACCGCTGTCACCGAGAATAAGAATACCCTCACCGTACACCTCTACAAGTACGCCGTGACGTGTAATCTTAGGCGCAAGATAGAGAGATAGGGATCTTATAATCATTGAAATAAACTGAGAGGTAGATCTGTCGGTGGAGAGAATAGGTACGCCGTATTCCTTTGAGAATTCAATAAATTCGGGAAAAGGCTCAATTCCTCTTGCAAATACAATGCAGGCAGGCTTCTTTTTCATATATCCACCTACATGCTCAATACGTTCAGCTTCACTAAGCTTAGTAAGATATACACGCTCCATATGACCGATAACCTGAATTCTTCCCGGCACGAAAAGGTCGTAAGAGCCGGATAAAGCAAGTCCGGGACGGTTAACGGCAGATTCGGTTATAACAAGCTTATCAATATTATCAGGCGCATATAGAACCTTAAGGTCGAATTCCTCAATGATTTGCGCAATACTAACAGAGTTTGAAAAATTATCCATAATAAAACCCCCATATTTTTCTAATTATATTTTATCATACAAGTGAACAAAATTCAACCTAAAAGGAGAATAAAATGGAGCTTTTGTTAAATAAAGAGCATACTCCTATCATATCAGCCATTATAAATATTTCAGGCGAAATTATATATTTCGATAAAGAGCTTCTTACCTATGAGCCGTATATAGGTGTGGAATATAATATTTTTAATCTGATAAGTAAGGACGAAATACTTAAGCTATCTATGTATAATAATAAAACAGAGCTTATAAAAAGCTCCCTTACGGGCTATAAGCAATGTGTAGCCTCTGTATA
>JAFTHF010000100.1 GCA_017457545.1 Clostridia bacterium | reverse complement strand
TCCTAGGAATCCAGTTTGACGAGCTATTTACCGATAATCTTTATTTTGAAATTTCCCGTCATGCAATAGACCTTGCTATGCTTATTAAGGATAGCCTTATAAAAAAGGGATACAAGCTTTATATGGATTCTTATACCAATCAGCAATTCTTTATTATTCCCAAGGAAATATTTGTAAAGATTTCCGATAGGGTAGTAATTGACAACTGGGGCGACTATGACAAAGATAATTTCATCTGTAGAATAACTACCTCATGGGCAACAACTAAAGAATCAGTTGAATTTTTAATAAATATAATGTAAAAATTAAAATCCTGTTCGTAAGAGCAGGATTTTTATATTTATTTGTTTGTGGAATAAAAATTTCCACAAATGAACAAATCAACAAATGAACATACTTTGTAATTAAATGTCGAAATTTAAACTATAATTCCGTTTATCAATAAAAATGATAAAAAATCTGCTTTTATTCTTGACAATTCATTTATAATATGATAATATTTATGTAACATCATAGAGGCGCATTTAGAAATCAGTAAGGATATCCTTGTTAACTTAGGCGAAAAGTTGGATATACTGAAAGGGTCGAATGCCGAAAGGAAGCGTCGCATCCTTCCTTGGTTCTTCAAATAATATTTGCTGAACTGTCGTTTTTACGGAGAGCTATGTGTTTTAAGTATATATAGGCTTACCCTAGCCTGTACTATTGCTTTTTTCACAGCGCTCGAGGTATTTCGGGCGCTTTTATAGTTGTAATACATTTTAAAGAGGAATTATTATGAAAAACACTATTTTTACTGGAGCAGCTACTGCACTTATCACACCCTTTGACGCTAACGGAAAAATAGATTATAAAAAATTTGGCGAGCTTGTTGAATTTCAGATAAAAGAAGGTATTAACGCACTTGTTGTATGCGGTACAACTGGTGAAGCATCTACACTTACAGATGATGAACACAAGGATGCTATTGAGTTTGTAGTTAAAAAAACTGCAGGCAGAGTCCCTGTTATAGCCGGTACAGGTAGTAATGATACCGCTTATGCTATTTGGCTTACAAAGCATGCATGCGAGGTTGGTGCCGATGCTGTGCTTATTGTTACACCCTATTACAACAAGGCAACTCAGAAGGGTCTTATCCGTATGTATACCGAAATTGCAGACGCATCGACAAAGCCTGTAATTTTATACAATGTTCCTTCAAGAACTGGAGTTTCTATTGAGCCCTCAACCTATCTTGCACTTGCTGACCATCCTAACATTGTTGCAATTAAGGAAGCAAACGGAAATATCAGTAAAATTGCAGAAACAATTGCCCTTGTAGGCGACAAGCTTGATGTGTATAGCGGTAATGATGACCAGATTGTTCCCATTATGTCACTTGGTGGCAAGGGTGTTATATCTGTTCTTTCCAACGTTTTACCTGCGAAAACTGTTGAAATTTGCGATAAATTCTTTAATGGTGATGTGGCAGGCAGCTGTAAGCTTCAGCTTGAGCTTCTTCCCTTGATTAATTCACTTTTCTGTGAGGTTAATCCTATTCCCGATAAGGCAGCAATGGCTCATATGGGCTATACAGAAAACGTGCTTCGCTCACCACTTTATCCTATGGAACAGGCTAATGAGGAAAAGCTTCTTAATAATATGAGAGCGCAGGGAATCGATGTATGAAAATAATTTTACTCGGCGCAAAGGGTATTATGGGTGGCCATGTAATAAATGCCGTAAATAATGCAGGATATGAAATATCTGCATTTGTAGATGTAAAATGTGACCCAAATTGCCCAAAGGAATATATAAAAATCAGCGACGTTAAGGAAAAAGCAGATGTAATTATTGATTTTTCCTTTCACGGTGTAGTAGGAGAAATCCTTGATTACTCAGTAGCTACAAGCACACCTGTTATTATTGCAACAACAGGTCATACCGAGGAAGAGAAGAGCCTGATTTATGATGCATCAAAGAAAACAGCAGTATTTTATTCAGGAAATATGTCTGTGGGTATTGCAACACTTTGCGATGTGGTTAAGAGAGTTGTATCTGTATTCCCTGATGCTGACGTGGAAATAATTGAAACCCACCATACACGTAAGCTTGATGCACCCAGTGGAACGGCAAAAATGCTTGTTTCAGCTGTTAACGAGGTACGCAAGGACTCATATGCAAACTATGGCAGAAACGGTCTTTGTAAGCGTGAAAAGAACGAGGTTGGCGTAAGTTCTGTCCGTATCGGCAATATTGTAGGTATACACGAGGTAAGAATCGGTACAGCATCAGAGCAGATTACGCTTAAGCATGAGGCATATGACAGAGCATTATTTGCCGACGGAGCTATTAAGGCTGCAGAATATATGGCAGGTAAAGGTGCAGGACTTTATACAATGACGGAGCTTTTGAAAAATCATTAAAGAGGTATTTATGTTACACGATAATTTGTCAGTAAACGAAAAGGGACATTTGTGTATAGCAGGTAAGGACACGGTTGAGCTTATCGAGAAGCACGGCTCTCCCCTTATGGTAATGGATGAGGAAAGAATAAGACGCAATATGCGTCTATATAAGGAAGCTATGAGTAAGCATTTTGGTGCAGGCTCATACCCCTTGTTTGCAAGTAAGGCGTTCTCCTGTAAGTATATATACAGACTTGCCAAGGAAGAAAAAATAGGCATTGACTTGGTTTCTGCAGGTGAGCTTTATACTGCAGTTGCATCAGGCTTTGATGTAAAAAGAGCCTTTTTCCACGGTAATAATAAGACAGATTATGATATAAAATGTGCTATGGACTGCGATGTGGGACACTTTGTTGTGGACAACCTTACAGAGCTTGACAGAATTGATGAGATAGCTTCACAGAAGAATAAAATTCAGCCCGTAATTTTGAGATTGACTCCCGGTATAGACCCTCATACTCACGCAGCAGTTGTAACAGGAAGAGTAGACAGTAAATTTGGTATTGCTATTGAAACAGGACAGGCTGATGAGGCTGTGGAATACACCCTTTCTAAGAAAAACGTTCGACTATGTGGCTTTCATTGCCATATTGGCTCACAGATTTTTGATATTAAACCCTTCTGCGATGCGGCAACAATTATGATTAAATATATTGCCCACGTAAAAGAAAAATTCAATTATGATATAAGCGTATTAAATCTTGGCGGTGGCTTTGGCGTAAGGTATATTGAATCTCAGCCGGAGCTTGATTATGAGGAGTTTATTCGACTTATTGCTCAGTATATCCATAATGAGGTGGATGCATCCGGTATTAAGATGCCTACCATAATAATGGAGCCTGGCAGAAGTATAGTAGCTGACAGTGGTCTTACACTTTATACAGTAGGTGGCATAAAGGAAATCCCAGGATTCAAAAACTACACATCAGTAGACGGTGGTATGCCCGATAACCCAAGATACGCTCTTTACGGCTCCGATTATACAGTTTGTTTGGCATCAAGAATGAATGATGAAAGCGATTTCAACTGTACAATAGCGGGAAGATGCTGTGAAAGCGGTGATATTTTACAGGAAAATGTGCTTATTCCAAAGCCTAACCGTGGCGATATACTGGCTGTGCTTGTAACAGGCGCATATAACTACTCAATGGCAAGCAATTATAACAGAATTCCCCGACCCTGTGTCGTTGGAATAGCTCATTCAAAGGAATTTACAATTATTAAAAGAGAAACCTTTGAGGATCTTATAAGACATGATGTATAAATAAAAGCCTTGTGCATTTGCACAAGGCTTTTTATTATTAAACCTATATAACGTATAGGGGCTTTTGCGTAAAAATCAGAGTCTTTCCTTAGTTTCACGTACGATTTTAGCTACAAAATCCTCAACAGTCATAGTTTCAGTCTGAGCTGTATCACGGTAACGAACAGAAACAGTATTTGTTTCAACCTCTTTCTGACCAATAATAACCATGTATGGAACACGGTCAACCATCTGCGCCTCACGAATCATATAGCCGATCTTTTCGTTTCTGTTGTCAAGCTCACAACGAATACCCTCGGCACGAAGAGCAGAGTAAACCTTTTCAGCCATCTCAGCGCTCTTCTCAGATACAAGAAGAACCTTAGCCTGAACAGGAGCAAGCCATACAGGGAACTTACCTGCAAAATGCTCTGTAAGAATACCGATAAAGCGCTCGATTGAACCGAAGCATACACGGTGAATCATAATAGGACGCTGCTTTTCGTTATTTTCGTCTGTGTATTCAAGACCGAAATTAAGAGGCATCTGGAAGTCAAGCTGAATTGTACCGCACTGCCATGTTCTTCCAAGGCTGTCTTCAAGATGGAAGTCAATCTTAGGACCGTAGAATGCGCCGTCACCCTCGTTTACAATGTAATCAAGGCCAAGCTTTTCAAGTGCATTCTTAAGACCGTTTGTTGCTGCCTCCCAGTCCTCATCGCTACCCATAGAATTTTCGGGACGTGTGGATAATTCAATAAAGTACTTAAAGCCGAACTTTGTGTATACCTCATTAATAAGGTGAACTACACCCATAATCTCGTCTGTGATCTGCTCACGGCGCATGAAGATGTGGGCATCGTCCTGAGTAAAGCAACGAACTCTGAAAAGACCGTGAAGTGCGCCCTTAAGCTCATGACGGTGTACCATTCCAAGCTCGCCGACACGCATAGGAAGCTCACGGTAAGAGTGGGGCTTGCTACGGTAAACCATAACTCCACCGGGACAGTTCATAGGCTTAATGCAGTATGTCTCATCATCAATGAGAGTAGAGTACATATTATCCTTATAGTGATCCCAGTGACCGCTTGTTTCCCAAAGCTTACGGTTCATAATAAGGGGAGTCTGTACCTCAACATAGTTATCTCTTGTATGGATCTGACGCCAGTAATCAATAAGTGTATTTTTAAGCGCCATGCCCTTAGGAAGGAAAAATGGGAATCCGGGACCCTCCTCACAAAGCATAAAGAGGTTCATTTCCTTACCAATCTTACGGTGGTCACGCTTTTCAGCCTCCTCCATAAGCTTGTTGTATGCCTCAAGCTCCTCCTGTGATGCAAAAGCAACACCGTTGATTCTTGTAAGCATCTTGTTATTCTTATCATTCTTCCAGTATGCACCGGACTGCTGTGTAATCTTGAATGCCTTAAGTGCCTTTGTGTAGCAAAGGTGAGGACCTACACACATATCAACATAGTCGCCCTGCTGGTAGAAGCTGATAATAGCATCCTCTGCAAGATCACCGATATGCTCAACCTTATATTTTTCACCACGGCTCTCCATAAGAGCAACTGCCTCTTCACGGGGAAGAATGTAAGGCTTAATAGGAAGATTTTCCTTTACAATCTTACGCATTTCCTTTTCAATGTTAGCAAGATCCTCATCTGTAAGCTTCTTGTCGCCAAGGTCAACGTCATAATAGAAGCCCTTTTCAGTAGCAGGACCGTAAGCAAATATAGCCTCAGGGAAAAGGCGTCTTATTGCCTGAGCCATAATATGTGCAGCAGAGTGGCGAAGGACGTGAAGCTCTTCCTCCTTGTTTTCGCACTCTCTGACAGTTCCGTCATTTAAAACTATCTTCATTTGTGTTTCTCCTTTATATCAATAATTTTAATCAAAAATAAAAAAATCCTCACAGGGCAAAATGCCTGTAAGGGTGCATAGCACGGTTCCACCTTAGGTTTAACTCTTATTCCTTAACGCGGAAATACGGCACAGCTTGTTACTGCTGCACAGCTCGGGAGTGGTCTTCACAGTCGGTAGGTATAAGAGGCTCACACCAAATGCCTCTCTCTCTGGATACAACCGAAAGCTACTCTTTCCGTCATCGCCTTTACGCGTGTATTATACCACTATAATATTAAAAAGTCAAGTTAAAAATAAAAAAATAGGAGCTAACTGAAAAATTAGCTCCAAATTTGTTATTTTACTCCTATTAAAGCAAGAATAATTCCGAAAATGGCTGATATTCCATAGAGTGTGCATATGATTCTTATGTTTTCCTTTTTGCATTTGTTTGCCTTGAGAAGAACAGTAAGTCCAACTCCTGCGCCTGAGCAAAGTCCCGCAACGGCAGAGCCAAAGGATAATGCCCCTTCAATATAAAGGTTTGTTATCATAACAGAAACAGCGCAGTTAGGTATAAGACCGAAAAGAGCAGTAATAAGCGGCTGAATAACGCTGTCGGTTAAAAGCACCCTGCGTAATGCATCGTGACCTATAAAATGAATAATAAGTCCAAGCGCAACATTAATAATTAAAATGAAAACAGTAGTCTTTATTGTGTGCTTGATTGTAGGCTTCAGTATACCGTCCTCTTCCTCACAGCCACAGTCCTTGCACATATCAATTTCAACCTTTTGTACTCTCATTTTACGGAGAATAAGGTCAATTAAGAAGCCTGATATAATTCCTATTCCTACCTTGCAAAGAATAAGCTTCCAGATGGCACCGTGTCCACCGGCTGTAGAAATCAGAATAGGAAGTGCCTCATCGGAGGTGGAAAGAAATACAGATATAAGAGTGCCCTCGGTGATTAAACCTGCAGTATAAAGATTGGAGGCAGTAGCAGAGAAGCCGCATTGTGGAATACATCCTAAGGCAGAGCCGATAGCGGGACCTGCATTACCGATCTTTTTTAGAGAATTTTCCATTTTTTCAGATGCCTTATGCTCAATAAATTCCATAAGCAAGTATGCAACAAACAGAAAGGGAACAGTCTTTGCTGTTTCTATCAGTGCATGAAGCAATTCATGTAAAATCTCTTCCATTTTATCCTCCTTTTTCAATTTCATTCTCAAATTGAGAACAGTTCTCAAATTTCACTCGCTATTATATATCAAAAAAATTCGCCTGTCAATATCAAAATTTCAAAAATGGGAAAAATCAATATTAAATCTATTGAAAAAAGCAGGGGTGTGTGCTATGATATATTTACAAATACAGAGTAAATACGCGCGCGTTAAGTGTCGGGGGAACGGGGAGTTGTCTTTCGGACGAAAACAGGATGTTGCGGTGCGTGTATTGCATCCCGCTGGAGGTATATATGTGCGAGAAAAATAACAATGGCATTAAAGAGGATCTTGGTATATTCAGTAATCCTAAGGTATTAACATCTGCTGCCTTAATGGTGGCTATAAGTATAGTGTGTGGTAAGCTGCTTGCATTCAATG
>JAFTHF010000099.1 GCA_017457545.1 Clostridia bacterium | reverse complement strand
GTCAAGAGCGCTTGAGGGCTCGTCCATTATAATAAGCTCAAAGGGCTTGGCAAATACACGGGCAATAGCAATCTTTTGTCCCTCTCCGCCGGAAAGGTTAGTACCCTTATCATCAAATTCACGGGTAAGGACTGTGTCAGCTCCAAGCTCCAGCTCATTAAGCTTTTCCGTAAAGCCTGCGGCATCAAGGGCGCTGAGCACAGTCTGTTCCTCCGTTGATTTATCGTATCCACCGTTCATTACGTTTTCACCGATAGATGCGGCAAAAATCTTAAAGTCCTGAAATACTGCGCCGATTTTATCCCTGTATTCCTCCATGCTGTAATTTCGCACATCAATTCCGTTTAAAAGAATTTCGCCCTCGGTAGGGTCATAAAGACGCATAAGCAGCTTGATAAGCGTGGTTTTGCCTGCACCGTTATAGCCGACTATGGCAATCTTTTCGCCACGCTTCAAGGTAAGGCTTACATTCCTAAGTGCCTCTGTGCTTTCCTTGGCTGAGCTTTTGTGGTCCTTATCGTGAAACTGATACTTGGGATTTTTGGAAAAATCATAGGTAAATGACACGTTTCTAAGCTCCAGACTTTCAAAGGTCGGAACTGAAAGCTCACCGTTTTCCGTCCTTGGCTCAAAGGATAAAAATCCGTAATACTTTTCAAGGAACAGAGAATGCTTTGGAAACTTAGTAAGCCTTTCAACAAAATCGCTAAGAGCATATCTTACACGCCAAATCACATTGATTGATGCAGCAAAGGCGCCGATAAGCACGTTGCCCTCTACAAGCTGATATAGCATGTAGAGCATTACTCCGTAATGTGTCAGATTTCTGAGAATGTTATCAAGAAAGCCGTAGTAAAGAAAATACTTTTTGCCGTACTTTCTTTCAACCTTGACGGTCTTATCAAGATTGTCGTCCATTTCATCAAACATAAGCTCGTCTGCCTTGCTTATTCTTAATTCCTTGGAATATTCGGGGAGCTGAAAAACTCTGTTAATGTAGTCGCTTTTTCTCCAAAGAGGCTTTGCCTCCTTTTCGTGCTTGAACCAAACCTCGTTAGCAAGCTGATATACAACTGTAGACAAAACAGAGCCCACAACAAGGATAAGGGCAACCCACTTATCAATAGAGAACATAAGGGTGAAAAGAGTGCCACCGAGAACTATTCTGTGTATCATAGCTCCGATATCGCCCATTACCTCATAGGCTCTTGAGCCTGCCTCATCCATAGCCCACACAAAATCGTTATAGAAATCGGGGTCATCGTAGCACGCCACATCAAGAGTCTGTGACTTTTCAAAAAGCTCCTTATGTAAGCGAAGCTCCAGCTTTTGTCTTAAAAGGGGATTGTAAACTCTCCAGTACCACGCATCAAAGGCGTAAGCAAGCAGGTAAAAGCCTGCCATTACGGCAATAATTATGGCTACCTGTTTAAAGGGCGCACCTGCATCAAGAGAGTCAAAAAGATATACTGTGAATACGGACATAGCGGAATTTATAGTACCCCAGATTATTCCCTCAAGTATTACGGAGATAAAGTAGTCCGGAGTAAGATGCGCCACCTTTGCAACTATGCGGAGGTTATTTTTAATAATTCTGCCGATGCCTTGACGCTTAACTGTCTCATTCTTCATCGGAGATACCCTCCTTTCCTATATAGTTTTGAGCCTGCAGTCTGAACATTTCAAGATATTTACCGTTTTTCTGCATAAGCTCATGGTGTGTACCGCTTTCGGTTATTGTTCCGTCCTCCATTAAATAAATTCTGTCTGCATCCACCGCAGAGGACAGTCGGTGGGAGATAAAGATTACGGTGCGTCCCTCTGAGGCACGCATCATATTTTCAAACATTTTATGCTCTGCAATAGGGTCAAGAGCGCTTGAGGGCTCGTCAAGAATAACACAGGGTGCATTATCAGCAAAGATACGGGCAAGAGAAATCTTTTGCTGCTCACCGATAGACAAATTAGCTCCGTTATCGTCAAATTCTCTTGTGAGAACAGTATCTATACCGTTTTCAAGTGTCATTACCTTATCGTAGCCGCCACTTTCCTTAAGCGATGCTTCCACAAGCTCTCTGTCGCCGTCACGCTCACGTCTTAAGGTTACATTGTCCTTAACAGGCACGGCAAACACCTTGAAATCCTGAAATACACAGCTGTAATTATCTCTGTATGAGGAAACGGAATAGTCCTTTACGTTCTCTCCGTTAAGCAAAATCTCACCTGATGTTGGGTCATAAAGGCGAAGAAGAAGCTTAACAAGGGTTGTCTTTCCCGAGCCGTTTTGTCCTACAAGCGCAATATGCTCACCCTTCTTGATTTTGATGGAAATGTCCTTAAGAGTGTCGCTGCTTGCTCCCTCATAGCGAAAGAAAACATTGTTCATTTCAATGTCTCCACCCTCTGCTGTAAGGCATTTTTCACCGTCCTTGATTTTGGGCTCATAATCAAGGAAATAGCGAACATCATTTAAGAACAATGAATGCTCCCCAAACTCTGCAAAGTTCTGAACAAGGGCATTAAGACAGTAGGAAATCGTACCGATTGAATTAAGAATAACGATACAGTCGCCGATTGTCATAGTACCTCTTGAAACAGTACACCATACTGCATAGAACATAGCGCCAAGGATAGTTACAACCTCAAGGCCGATTCTTTGAACATAGTTGGAAAATGCTATTCTGAAGCCGTACTTTTTCATAAGAGCCTTAAAGTCCTTATAGGTGTTTTTAAGCTCTCTCAGCATTCTTGTGTACATACCGCCTATACGCATTTCCTTTGCATAATCGTTAAGATAAAAGGTGCGACGGACGTATGCCACACGACGGTCAATAGGCTTTTTCTCATCGTAATATGCCTTATTCAGCTTATTCTGCCACTTTCTTACAAAGCCGAGAAGCAAGGGAAGTAAGCCAAATACGATAAGCACAGGGTCGATCACAAAAAGCAAAAATGAATTACAGAACAGAGTTACTATTCGCCAGATAAGGTTATCTATTGTACGCATAACCCTCATAATTCTGTCTCTTGCACCCTCCATAGCCTTCATATATTTGTCATAGAAGGCAGGGGTTTCATAGCATGCAAGCTCCACGCTTGCTGCCTTTTTAAACAGCTTTTTTCTTATGTGGGCAGTTATCTTTTCGTATTCACCGGGAGAGATAACATTCCAGTAAAAGCTGCTTACCATATTAATAATAATTACCACAATTGCCAAGACAATTATGTATGTTACAATTGAGGAAACGCTTTCGTCTGCCTCTACCTTGTTAACAATCATACGCAAAAGAAAGGAATCCGTAAGGAAATCCAGCGGTGCGTATATGAGTGTAACAAGATAGTAAATTATAAAATATGCGGGAGAAACCTGCCACACCTGCTTTAGTGCGAATAGGATATTTGATGCCGCACGGCGAAGATGAAGCTTTTACTTTTTCTTCTTTTCTTACTTCTTACTCATTATTTCTCCTTATTTTACCAAAAAAGTGCCGAGGAGTGTCGATTTTTACTTGCCAAGTTAGTAAAAGCTGCCACTCCGTATGAATGATTTAAGAGATTAATTCCTCAAAAAATCTCTTAGTATATAAAAAATCGGCAATATCCCCACAGGCGGGATTATTTGCCGATTCTATATCAAAAATAAAATCGGACAGCACATAAGCTGTCCGATAAGTATACTATCTTAAAGGCAAGTCAAGCTGCATAAAATACAACCGAACCCAAATCAGCATATGTGTTACTAATCAATTTTACGTTGTTTTTATACATTTTAACTTCCTCCTTTTCTTAAATTTCCACTTAATTCTAACACTATTTATTGTCTATGTCAATAGCTTTGCCGAAAATTATTTCCAAAGGCTCAGAAGGGTTTTTCATTTTTTATGAATTTAGCATATAATATCCTTGATATTTGTAGTTTTATGTGATATTATTTTATTATATAAGCTTGTAAAGGCAGGTGTAATTATGACTAATATTGAAAATGCAGCCAAAAAAATGGCTATATCATATAAGGAATCCGAGGTTACAATGTTCAACTCTCAGCTGGGATTGCCCGTGCGTGAGGAGGTTATGGACGTTTTAAACGATGTTAAAAGGCTGATGTTCCCCGCTTACTTCGCATCAAAGGAGGCAACAGGAGATGCTGTATCCTTTGCACAGCAGCTTTTAAGCTCTATCTTTTTTAAGATAAGAAAGCAGATTGCCTTAGCCCTTTCCTTCCGTGAAAAGTGCGACGTGTCCGACAGGGCTGATGCTATTGCAAATGATTTTATTGCAGCCCTTCCCGAAATACACAGAATTCTTTTAACCGATGCTCAGGCTACCTTTGAGGGTGACCCCGCGGCAAGCAGTAAGGAGGAAATTATCTTCTCTTATCCCGGTTTTTACGCAATTTTTGTATACCGTGTAGCAAATTTACTGTACAAATCCGGTGTTCCCTTTGTTCCCCGTATGATGACAGAGTATGCCCACGATAAGACAGGTATTGATATTAACCCAGGCGCTACCATCGGTGAGTATTTCTTTATTGACCACGGTACAGGTGTTGTTATCGGTGAGACATCTGTAATCGGCAAAAACGTAAAAATCTATCAGGGTGTTACCCTTGGCGCTCTTTCCCCAAGAAAGGGACAGTCCTTATCAGGCGTTAAAAGACATCCTACCGTATGCGACAATGTTACTATCTATTCGGGCGCATCTATCCTTGGCGGTGACACGGTTATCGGTGAGGGTGCGATTATCGGAGGTAACACATTTATTACCGAAAGCGTGGGAGAAAAATCACGTGTTAGTACAAAGAAACCGGAGTTGATTATAAAATGAAGTGCAAGCTTAAATTAACTACTACTCAGGAGGAATATATTCCACCCCATCTTGGTGAGGAGCTTTACAACAGTACCCACGATATGAAAAATGCTCCTGCTGAGAGAGATTACATAGAAATATACGCAGACGGCGAAATTATTGAGGAAAACGGCAGAGTTATTATAAGATATGAGGAGGGAGATTCCTCCGGTCTTGGTGGCTCTGTTGCTGAGCTTTCCTTTGACAAGAGTGCGCCCAAGGACGTAAATATGGCACGTACAGGCGCAATCAGCGTAATTATGTGCTTTAAAGAAGGATTTCGCCATACCTGTGTCTACAATACGGAAATTATGCCTATTGAAATGGTAATATACACAAAGCGTGTTGACAACCGATTCTTCGACCTTAACTATATTGAAATAACATATCTTATTGAAATCGGTGGCTCCTGCGCACAGAAAACTGTAATGAAGATGGAAATTACGAAATGACAGAAAGTGAATTCAGACAGGAACTAAAAAAGCTTAAGGGTGGCTATTTGTTCTTTGGCAATGAGGATTATTTAAAATATTCCTACTCAAAGGAAGTAAAAAAGCTGACACTTGACGGCTCCTTTGATGAGTTTAACCACATTATAATTTACGGCGAGGACTACTCTCCCTCTGCCCTGCTTGATGCCATGGCAACTATGCCTATGATGGCAGACAAAAAGCTGGTTGAGGTGCGTGGCGTTGACTTTAAGGCTTTTAAAAAGGATGACTGGAATGAGCTTGACGATGTGCTATCCCATATAGAGGAATACGACCACACTATCCTTATTATCCGTGCAGACGTGTCTTGCTTTGATAGCGGTAGGCTTCCCTCACGTCCAAGTGAGATGTACAAAATCCTTACAAAGCACTTAAAGCCCGTAGAGCTGAATTTCCCCAGCGCATCAAGGCTTCGCACCTGGATACAAAGACATTTTACACAGGGCAAGATAGAAATTGACCCTGAGCTGTGCGATTATCTTGTGGAGATATGCGGACACAATATGTGGAGCTTATCAAACGAAATCGGAAAGCTTTGCGCCTATGCCCTGCGTAACTCTCTTGGGTCGGTAAGCCGTGAAAGCATTGATGCTGTTTGCTGTAAGACTGTGGAATATGACGATTTTCAGCTGACAAATATGCTTCTTGACGGGCCAAAAAGCGCAGTTTTTGAAACTCTAAAAAGACAAAGGCTTAACCATGAGCCACCAAATCTTATACTCTATTCCGTTATCCGTATGTACACGGAAATGTATGCTGTAATGCGACAGAGTAAAATGGGAATGAGCAAGGACAGAATTGCAGCATCCCTTAAAATACACGAATTCAAGGTGGGAAAATACCTTAACCGTATATCAAAAATGTCTCCACAGAGAATTGAACGCTCCCTTGAGCTGTGCCGTGAGGCTGATATTTCCTCAAAGAGTGCATCAAACGTAACAGGCTATATCGCTGTGGAAAGACTTATCGCTATGCTTATTGCATTAAGAGGTAATCTATGAAGATAAAGTATCCTATTATTGTTGAGGGCAAGTACGATAAAATAAAAATCACCTCGCTTTTTGATGCTACGGTTATTACAACAGAGGGCTTTGGCATTTTTAATAAGGAGGAAAAGCTTTCTCTTATTAAGAAGCTGGCAGAAAGGGATAAAATCATTCTGCTTACCGATTCTGACGGTGGTGGGCATCTTATTCGCTCCCATATAAAAACAATGCTTCCGCCCGAAAAAATAATCAACCTTTACACCCCTGCTATTGAGGGTAAGGAAAAAAGGAAAAGGGAATTTTCCAAGGCAGGCGTGCTTGGAGTTGAGGGCACGGAGAGTGAAATTCTTAAGGGTCTTCTTTCCCCCTTTTGTGATGATGCAGACCATACAGAAAAAACACCTATTACAAAGGCTGATTTGTATGCGTATGGCTTATGCGGTAAGTCAGAGTGCAAGGAAAAGAGAGCTATCCTACTTAAAAGACTGGGCTTGCCTACAGATATGACGCCAAACGCTATGCTAAGCGCCATTAATATTCTCTATTCCAAGGAAGAATTTGAAAAGCTTATATAAAAAATCCCCGACACGTGTCGGGGATTTTTAATTAGAATGTGTAATCCGAAATAACTATTTCCTCTTTTGCGCCAAGGTTACTTACTGCGTAAAGCTTTCTACCCTCTTTTACAAGAGCTACACTTTCGGGATGCTCATAGGAATAAGGAGAAAGAACTGTGTAAATAGCTGTGCGCTTGCCCTCTGCCTTATAAATAGCTGTGGGTGAGGGCTGATGTGCGTGAGGAAGACTTGCATCAAGATGTGGATCGGGGGTCTTAATCGGCTTCCAGCCCATAAGAGATTTCTTATCGGAAACGGAAACTGCAGGATCACGAAATTCCTCGCCGATAGCAATTCTGCCCTCTCCTGTAGAGGAGATGAGCAACCTTGCGCCGTAGTCAAGATAAGAAATAGCCTTATTATCTTCAAACTTATAGGGCATTGGCTGCATATTGAAGATTACCTCACACTTATGGCTCTTATCATCCTTTGCATTAAAGGTATCACGAAGAAGGAAGAAGGGAGCCTTGATTGCGCCTATACCGTTTTTAAAGAAGTTAATTCTTCTTGTATGTACAACGGGAGTAAAGTCCTTGCCATAGCCGTCCTCATATGCGCTTTCTGCGATTTCATATCCGTCCTTGATTGTGAAACGGAAGTTGCTCTTTTTCTTAATATCTCCGTCATTCCACTTGAAGACACCGTATCTTCTCTGCTCACCGCCATCAACAATACCTGTTGAATGACTGTATGTGGAGCATGCATACCCACGCATCTGTGAGCCGTCATAGGCATATCCACCGATATCGTCAATCATATCCTGACCGTAGGCAGTAAGAATAATAGCAAGCTTATCCTCATGCTGATGTGCCTTACCGAAGTGGGCGCCGTCAAAGAGCATATAAACGCTATCCCAGTCCCAACCGTTACGCATTACGGCAAAGCCCGAATAGTAAAGTCCTACGGATTTGTAGTCGGGCAAGTGTCCCTCAGCGCCATCGGTAGCAAAATACTTAAACACCTCATTATTAGGGTCTATTGAGAGAGCATCTCTCATCTGCTGATTTATCTTCTTGTTTGTACCGTCATTAATATCGGGAAGATGTAATGTAGGCTTAACAAGGTAAGGGAAAATGTTGTTCATTTTCTTAAGAACATTTTTGATTGATGATGGGAACTTATAGCCCATTGCGTTGCAAAGACGCATAGCCTTGTAATAGTTTTCAAGACAGGCGTAGTGATAGTTTGTAGTAAGCTCATACTGGAAGCCGTCGGGAAATACCTGCTTATTTATCTGGTCGGAAAGTGTATCAAGAGCATACTTTGCCCAAGCGTCGCTGTCCTTAAGGAAGGGATAAAGCACGCCTGAGTGTAAAAGTCCTGTCATTTCCATAATAAGCCAGTTTACACCTGTATGATTGTCGATAAGTCTTTGCGCCTGCTCCCAGATTGACATAAAAATTTTTTCAAGAACCTCATCGGTTACCTCGGGAGATTTTGCAAAGGAAAAGATTGCGTAGGGCCAGTTTGAGGTCATTCTTATACCGACCTCAATTGTACGCCATGTGTTAGTGCTTCCACCACCCTGTGCAAATTCGGGTGTGCCACGCACAGGCCACTTTGTCTGGTCGATAAAGGAATTTATAAGCTTGTTAAAGGCACGGGGATATCTTTCATCTCCGTTTTCATTATAAAGCTTGGCAATATGACGAAGCTCGTGGTGACGGTTAAACTGATATGTCCACTCCACGTTTCCCTCATAGCTGGGATTATAGTCCCAGATAACATCACCGGGGAATTCATACTCATACTCACAGGATGTGAAAATATTGTTTACGATTTTTTCACCTGTTACGTAAGGGTCCTCACCCTCAGCATGCCACTTGTTTTCCTCCGGTGGATATGGCATTGTAAAGTAGCTCTTATAGTCAAGATTTTCTCTTACATAGTCTGCAAATCTTTTACGGGCTACCAAATGTCCCTCTTTTTCATAGGTCTTGTCAATATCCTTAAGACCCTCTATATCAGTCTTTAAAAGCTCTTTATAGAATTTTTCGGCTGTAATAGTAAGCATTGTATTCCCCCCTTTAGATAAATCTGCTTCTTATAGCATCTCTGTCAATGCCTGCTGTCTTATAAATATTTTCCTCTGTTATTTTAGCTACAAAGCTGTCCTTTATGGCAAGG
>JAFTHF010000098.1 GCA_017457545.1 Clostridia bacterium | reverse complement strand
TACCTCAATTTTCTTTAAAATACTCTATTATGCTGTCTGCATCTCTGGAGCTGACAACATTCATAAGCTCTTCCTTACTTGCGTTTTTTAATGCTGATATAGTTTTAAAGTGTGCAAGCAACGTTTTTGCCTTTGCAGGACCTATGCCGTTAATCCTTTCAAGAGAGGATTTTTTAAGTGTTTTTCTCTTCGCGTTATCCATTTTGGATACCGTAAATCTGTGTACCTCTTCCTGAAGCTTGTATACGAATACAAATACAGATTGCTCCTTTGCGATGCTGATTTCATCACATTCTGTAACAATTGTACGTGTCTTATGGTGCTCATCCTTAACCATGCCGAATACAGGTATATAAATATTCATTCTATCAAGGACCTCTTTAACTGCGCTTACGTGTGTCATACCACCGTCAAGCAGTATTAAATCCGGTATCTTTGAGTAGCTCCCGTTTTCGTCATTTAAATGGTTCAATCGACGTTCTATTACCTCTCTCATAGCAGAATAGTCATCTATACCATCCTGATTTTTTATTTTGAAAACACGGTAATCGCTCTTTTGAAGCTTACCGTTCTCATATACGATCATTCCCGCGGTAATATGCTCTCTACCAAGATTTGATATATCATATGCCTCAATTCTGTCAGGTAATGCATCAAGTGACAGCATAGTTGACAGCTTAGCCAAGGTTTTTGTATCATGCTCTGCTTTAACCTTGTACTGATTAGCTTGCTCCTTAGCATTTGAATAT
The DNA here is from genome assembly GCA_017457545.1 of Clostridia bacterium. The sequence continues at coordinate 2,699 of JAFTHF010000098.1, read as the reverse complement.
ACCATGTCGCAAAGCTTTTTATGCTCACCCTTTTGAGGAATTTTTACATTAACAGCTCTCTTTGCAACAAGTCTTAAGTATTCCTCGGTTAATGTCCTGTCGCCTTCCTCAAGATTAAATGCCAGGTGAATTTCAGACGGAATGTATTCTCTCTTTTCGTATAGGTCGCAGATAAATGACGGCATATATTCATAGTCGCCAACAGTAGCAAGCTCCGATGCACCGAATATAAAGTTTTCACTGTCGGATATAACACCTGCCCTTATGTAGAATACAGAAATACAGGTGCTCAAATCATTTGTATATGATGCGATTATATCATATTCATCATCGGGGGAGCCTACAACCTTCTGTCCCTCACCTAAGCGTTTCATAGCTTCTATTGCATCCCTGCATCTTGCCGCCTCTTCAAAGCGTTCGTTTTCTGCGTGGGAATACATCTGCTCTGTTAATGATGCAACTGCATCACTTGTATTACCTCTTAAGATGGCAGCAGCACATTGCATAAGCTTATAATAGCTTTCCTGTGATATGCTATTGTCACACGGAGCTACGCACCTGCCAAGCTGCTTGTATATACAAGGTCTTTCCTTACCGATATCCCTTGGAAAGCTACGCTTACACATAGGAATACCAAGGGATCTTTCAAGAACTCCTATAACATTGTAAACCACAGACATTCCTGAGTAAGGACCAAAATATTTTGCACCGTCTAAAAGACGTTTTCTTGTAGGAGAAATTCTGGGATATTCCTCATTCATTGTCACCTTGATATAGGGATATGATTTGGAATCCTTAAGAAGAATGTTATATTTTGGAGTAAATTGCTTTATTTTAACATTTTCAAGAGTTAAAGCCTCTATTTCGGTATCACAAAAAATAGTTTCAAAATCGTATACCTGTGATACCATTCTTACTGTCTTTAGATTTGCATCGGCTGAAAGATGAAAGTATTGAGATACCCTGTCCTTAAGAGAACGGGATTTACCAACATATATAACTGTTCCCTTTCGATCCTTCATAATGTAAATACCGGGCCTACGGGGCAAATTATTCGATTTTTCTCTTAGATATTTGAGTCTATCCTCCATAATTTTCCCCCTTTGAAATAAAAGGCGACAGTTAAAAAACTATCGCCACATTATTTATTAAATTAGTCGTTGAGTCCGGTATTGATAAGGCTCTCAAGTCCGTCCAAAGCCTCAACTTCGTCAGAGCCATCTGAAATAAGTGTGATGGTTGTGCCCTTGATGATACCCATAGAAAGAACGCCGAGCAAACTCTTAGCATTAATTCTACGTCCACCCTCTTCAAGCCAAATAGTAGCCTTGTATGAGTTTGCCTTCTGGATAAAGAATGTTGCGGGTCTTGCGTGAAGTCCTACATCATTTACAATTGTAATATCGCGTGATATCATATATTTTCTCCTCTAGTGATTGACGTTCCTTAATTAACATGATGTATTATAACAAAGATTTAAATAAAAATCAATACTTTTCTTGATTTTTTCTGTTTTACATAAATTTATAGTATTATAATATATAAAAAGTTGGATAACTTGTACAATATTTTTTAATTTTTAATTTCATACTTGCATTTAACCTTAATTTATTATATAATATTTTAAGTTATTATTTATCACAAACATACATGAAAGGATTTTAGTATGCTTAATTCAAAAAAGACAATGGAAAAAGTAGTAGCCTTGTGCAAAAACAGAGGCTTTGTATACCCCGGCTCCGAAATTTACGGTGGCCTTGCTAACTCCTGGGACTTCGGCCCTCTTGGAGTTGAATTCAAAAACAATGTAAAAAAGGCTTGGTGGCAGAAGTTTGTAAGAGAATGTAAGTACAATGTAGGCCTTGACAGCGCAATTATTATGAACCCTCAGGTGTGGGTTGCTTCAGGTCACGTTGGTGGCTTCTCTGACCCCCTTATGGACTGTAAGCAGTGTAAAACAAGACACCGTGCAGACAAGCTTATCGAGGATTGGGCTGCAGCAAATGACCCCGATTTCAATCCTGCAGGCATGTCCAACGAGGAAATGTTCAACTTCATCAAGGAAAAGAAGATTGTATGTCCCTCATGTGGTAGCGGTGACTTTACCGATATCCGTAAGTTCAACCTTATGTTCAAGACATTCCAGGGTGTAACTGAAGACTCTGCATCAGAGCTTTACCTCCGTCCCGAAACAGCACAGGGTATTTTCGTAAACTTCAAGAACATCGCCAGAACAACAAGAAAGAAGCTTCCCTTCGGTGTTGGTCAGATCGGTAAGTCCTTCAGAAACGAAATCACTCCCGGTAACTTCATTTTCCGTATCCGCGAATTTGAACAGATGGAGCTTGAGTTCTTCTGTAAGCCCGGTACAGACCTTGAATGGTTTGCATACTGGAAGGATTACTGTGCTAACTTCCTTTACAACCTCGGTATGAAGAAAGAAAACCTTCGCTTAAGAGACCATAGCCCTGAGGAGCTTTGCTTCTACTCAAAGGCTACAACAGACTTTGAATACCTCTTCCCCTTCGGTTGGGGTGAGCTTTGGGGTATTGCTGACCGTACAGATTACGATTTGTCTCAGCATGCTAACCTTTCCGGCGAAAATCTCGAATATTTTGATCCTGAAACAAACGAAAAATTTGTTCCTTACGTTATTGAGCCTTCACTCGGCGCTGACCGTGTAACACTTGCATTTCTTG
>JAFTHF010000097.1 GCA_017457545.1 Clostridia bacterium | reverse complement strand
TTTATGCGGTGGCGACGGCAAGGATATGATTCCATTAGCTATCGCAAATGGAGCAGATACCTTGCTTACAGGCAGAGTAAGCTATAATACAATGATAGATGCCTATGATATGGGATTAAATATTATTGAGGCAGGGCATTTCTATACGGAAAATCCTGTTTGCAACACCTTAGAAAGCATAATTTTAAATATTGATAACACCTTAAAAATAGAAAGAATTATATCTACTAATATTAAAATTTTAAAATAAACTTTAGATTTTTTGAAAAAGGCTATTACATTTTCAAAAATTTTTATGATAAAATATTAGTATAACAAGTAGTTTGCAACAGCTAAACATACTGTTGTGGGCTACTTTTTTTCTTTAATGAGGTGAAAAATGTACGAGGTTGGAACAGTAGTTATTTACGGGTCAGAGGGTGTATGTAGAATAAGTGAAATTGCTGATGTAAGATTTACAGGTATGGAGGAAGCACGTCCATATTATATTCTTACACCCATTTCAAATCCAACATCAAAGGTATATGTTCCTTGCGAAAATGAAATGCTTGTTTCAAAAATGAAAAGAGTATTATCTTACAGCGAGATAAAAGAAATGATATCTGAGGATTTTTCTTTACCAGAATGGATAGACGATAATAGACTGAGAAACAAGTATTTTAAAGAGATTTTACTGTCTTATGACAGAAAGAAAATTCTTGCCCTTGCTAAGCTATTATATCTAGCAAAAAACGGTAAAGAACAGAAAAAGAGGCTTTATACATCTGATGAAGAAATGCTTAAGAAAATAATAAAAATTCTTCATTCCGAATTTTCCTCAGTTATTAAGATAGAGCCGGAAGAGGTTATGCCATTTATTTTCGGTGAGATTGAATGTGAAGAAAAATAAAAACCACTCAAACGAGTGGTTTTTTATTTTTACTATTGACATTGACGCAACATCAAGAGTTATGATATAATTACATTGAGGTGATAAAATGAAAAAAACATTTTTATTTTTAATACTTATATTTGTACTTTTATTTGTTGGATGTGGCAATACAGACAATACAGTTACTGACGACCCATTAGAGGATGAGCTTTTCAGAAATATTGAATGTAGAGAAGTGACCCGTTTTCATGATTATCATTTTTCCTTTAATGGCTCAAAGGATGTTATCACGCTATCGCTTCCGTATGATTGGAGCTTTGAAACGAAAATTGACGGCTCATATGATATTTTGAGAGCTACTCAAAAAATCGGTACACTAAAGAGAGGCAAGGCCGATGATCTGGAAGCTTGGAAAACTGTACATAACGGGAAAATAGATAGTGAATTGTTTGTTGGTGAAAGATTTATAGATAAAACAGGTATTGGAGAAACTTTAAAATTCAGACACAGATTTTATTTTAGCTATGAAGAAAACGGACAAATAAATGAATTTACACTTATATTTAATTTTGATGAATTAGGAAGCTCTGTTGCGCAAAGAAAAATAAACTCATCATTGTATCGTCCTATATATACTAATCCACGTATGGGTTGCTTGAATGTAGAAACTCCTGACTCAATCCTGATATTAGGAAACAGCTTTATCAATTCATCAGATGTAGGTGAAATACTTGGAGAGATGATTTCTGTAAATGGTAAAAACTGCAACATACAATCTATATCCAGGGGATATGCAACAGTTGATACGTTTGTAAAGGATAGTTATTTAATGTCACGTATTTCAGAAGGAGACTATTATATAGTTTTTATAAGTAGATTTTATTCAATTGAGTAAATTGAAAATTTTAAAAATCTAAAAACTAATTGAGA
>JAFTHF010000096.1 GCA_017457545.1 Clostridia bacterium | reverse complement strand
ATATGAGCTTAATAAAAGCACAAAAGAGCTTGTTTCCTTTAAAATTGGTGGAATTGCCAACATTGTAATTTATCCCGATAAAACAGAGCAATTACCAGGTCTTATTAGTTTATTAAAGGATAAGTCAATAAAATATTGTATACTTGGAAACGGTACAAACACATATTTTTCAAGTAACGGCTATAATGGTGCTGTAATTTCAACAAAGCTTTTAAATTCTATATCTTTGGATAATGATAAAATAACAGCATCATGTGGCTGCACTATAAATAACGTTGCTTTAAAGGCATGTGAAAACAATTTGACAGGTATGGAATTTACTTATGGAATACCTGGATGTATTGGCGGATGTATTTATATGAATGCATCTGCTTTTAACTGTGACATGACTGATATAGTGTATAAAACAAAGGTTTTAAACACGGACACCGAAGAAATATCTGATATTACACTTAATGAACATAAATACGGAATGAAGCATTCTGTATTTATGGAAAAGCCTGAATATATAGTTCTTGAAGCAACCTTTAAGCTTTCACACGGCATACAAAAGGAAATAAGGATTAAAATGGATGAGAACTTAAGAAAAAGGGAAGCATCTCAGCCTCTTGACTTACCAAGCGCAGGAAGCGTGTTTAAACGCCCACCAGTGGGCTATTCTTCAAAATATATTGATGATGCAGGATTAAAGGGAGAAAGGGTAGGAGATGCAATTGTATCAACTAAGCACGCAGGCTTTATTCTCAATACAGGCAATGCAACATCAAAGGATGTAAAGGACCTTATTGAAATAATTAAGGACAGGGTATTTGGTAAGTTCGGTGTAGAGCTTGAGGAAGAAATAATTTTTAAGGAGTGAAGGAAAGCGGTATGGCATCTTTTTCAGCTAATACAAAAAGTGAAATAATAAGCCTTGATATAAGAGGGAAGAAGTGCTGTATGTTTTCCTTATTATACGGATTTTTATTTTGCGCTCAGGAAGAAAACAATAACTATTACATAAAAACGACAAGTGTAGAAAATGCAGATTTGTTTTTAAAGCTGTGCGATATTCTTTTCAAAAAGAAGCATATTTGTTACTACAAAAATGGAAAAATCTCAATAGATTCGGGCATTTTTAAGTATTTTACAATTGCCGAATATGCAGAACGTGTTTTTAAGTGTGACGAATGCAATGCTATGTTTTTAAGAGGAATATTCTTAGTTAACGGATCAATAAGTGATCCTGAGAAATCCTACTTGCTTGAGCTTTCATTTGCAGACAAGGGTAAGCAGCTTGAGCTTTTTAATTTTTTATCTGAAAACGGATTTTCCTTTAAGATCAGAGAGAGAGCCGGAAAGCATCTTATATATACTAAAAGCAGTGAAATAATTGAAGACTTTATGGCAAAGATAGGTGCAACCTCTGCAACCTTTTCAATTATTAACAGTAAAATTGTTAAAGAATTCCGTAACAACACAAACAGAGCTTACAACTGTGATAACGCAAATATTAATAAATCAATTGCTGCATCAAAAAAATATACAGAAGCAATTGAGTATTTGATTTCCACAGGTAAAATAGAGCTTTTACCAGATCAGCTTAAGGAAACAGCGTACAAAAGACTTGAATTTAGAGAATTGAATTATGCTGATTTAGGAAGAAAATTCAATCCCGCCATTTCCAAATCGGGATTATTTCACAGGCTTGATAAAATTGTTTCAATCTGTGAAGAATTTAAAAAAGAAGAAATATAAAGGAGGAAAGCAATGTCGGACTTTGTACATTTGCATTTGCATAGTGAATATAGT
>JAFTHF010000095.1 GCA_017457545.1 Clostridia bacterium | reverse complement strand
TTTAGCTCCCTATAAGGAATATATCGACACTCTAACCGAGAAAAACGTATGGGGTGTACAGATTAACCACTGGATAAGCGAAAAGGAGCAGGATACCTTCCACGCACAGACTGTTCCCTCCTTTGCACTTCAGTGTGACTATCTTGCTGAGCTTTCAAAAAAGGGCGAAATCTGGGTTCCATCCTTTAACGAAGCTGTAAAATATATCAAGGAATATCAGGATTCTACCCTTGAAATTAATGAAATTTCAGCCACAGAGTCGAAGATTTTAATTAAAAACAACCTTGATGCAAAAATATTTACATATCCCCTTACTCTTGAAATCAAGACAGACAGCGATGTAGAGGTAACACAAAACGGTGAAGTAAAATGCTATGCTTCCAATAACGGTACTGTTTATGCAGAGGTTATACCCAACTCTGTCGCCAGAGTAACAGTTAAATAAGAAAAAGGCTTCCGCTGGGAAGCCTTTTTTATTAGTCCTTATAGCCGTTTAAGGCCTTTTTTACATAAATTCCTGTGTAGGAGTTGGGGTTCTTAGCTACCTCCTCCGGTGTTCCTGTTGCGACCACGGTTCCACCGTTATCGCCACCCTCGGGACCAAGGTCAATAATATAATCGGCACACTTGATAACATCAAGATTATGCTCAATTACAAGAACGCTGTTGCCTGCATCCACCAAGCGCTGAAGGACGGAAAGAAGCTTATTTACGTCCTCTGCGTGTAAGCCTGTAGTAGGCTCATCAAGGATATACATGGTTCTTCCCGTTGAACGCTTTGAAAGCTCGGTAGCCAGCTTAACTCTCTGTGCTTCACCACCTGAAAGAGTGGTGGAGGACTGACCTATCTTCACATAGCCAAGACCAACGTCGCAAATAGTCTGAAGCTTTCTTGAAATGTTGGGAATTTCGCTGAAGAATACAGCACCCTCCTCGGCAGTCATATCAAGAACATCGGATATATTCTTGCCCTTGAATTTAACCTCCAAGGTATCACGGTTATAGCGCTTACCCTTACATACGTCGCACTTAACATACACGTCGGGTAAAAAATGCATTTCTATCTTCTTTACACCGTCACCCTCACATGCCTCACATCTTCCACCCTTAACATTGAAGGAGAAACGGCCAGGACCGTAGGAACGCATCTTTGCATCGGGGGTTTTGGCAAATAAATCACGGATTTCATTAAAAAGGCCCGTATACGTGGCTGGATTTGACCTTGGAGTGCGTCCTATGGGGGACTGGTCAATGGCGATTACCTTATCAAGCGCCTCATATCCCTCTACGCTGTCGCATTTGCCGGGATAGGTAATGGCACGGTTAAGCTTTTTTGACAGGGTTTGTAACAAAATTTTATTAACGAGTGAGGATTTTCCTGACCCTGACACACCTGTAACAGCTACAAAGCAGCCAAGAGGAATATCTACATTAATATTTTTAAGGTTGTTTTCTCTTGCACCGTAGATGCTGACAAAATTACCGTTGCCCTCTCTTCTCTTTTCGGGAATTTTGATTTCCCTTCTGCCTGAAAGGTATGCACCTGTAATGGAGCTTTCATTCTCCATTATCTCCTTAGGTGTACCTGCAGCAACAACCTGTCCACCGTGGACACCTGCGCCCGGTCCTATATCTACTATATAGTCGGAGGAAAGCATAGTTTCCTCATCATGCTCAACTACGATAACCGTATTACCTACATCACGAAGGTCACAAAGTGTTTTAATAAGCTTACTGTTATCTCTTTGATGTAAGCCTATGCTTGGTTCATCAAGTATATAAAGCACACCTACAAGAGATGAGCCTATCTGTGTTGCAAGACGGATTCTCTGCGCCTCTCCACCTGACAAGGTTGATGCCTTTCTTGCAAGAGTAAGATACTCAAGTCCCACACTCTTCATAAAGCCAAGACGGGCACGAATCTCCTTAAGAATCTCCTTTGCAATCTGCTCCTCTGAGGGAGTAAACTTAAGTGAATTTATAAAATCAAGCTCGTTAGTAACGGACATACGGCAAAACTCATCTATATTCTTTCCGCCGATTGTAACCGACAAAGAGAACTTATTAAGTCTTTGACCGTGACAGACAGGACAGGGAGTTTCCTCAATAAACTGCTCATAGTATTCCTCACCCATCATCTGCATTCTGCCCTCAATGATTTTGATAATACCCTCATATTTTACGGTCTGGCGCTTATGCTGCTTAGCAAAATAACGGTCAATGGTGTAATATTCATCACCTGTACCGTAAAGCAAGGCATTAAGCTGCTCCTTTGTAAAATCCTTTACGGGAGTATCCATTGTAAAGCCCATTTTCTCGCCTACTGCAACTACCAGGGGGCCATTCCAGCTTTCCTCATCTATGGACTTAAAGCCGTTTACTGCAATTGCGCCCTCGCGAAGTGACAAGCGTCTGTCGGGGATAATTTTATCGGGGGAAATATTTCTCATTTCTCCGATGCCAAGACAATGCTCACAGGCGCCAAAGGGGTTATTGAATGAGAAGGCTCTTGGCTCTATCTCGCCAAAGCTGATACCGTGCTCATCACAGGCATAGTTGGTGGAAAAGTCATATTCTGTGCCCTCACCGTCACGTGGAACTGTAATTATCTTAAGTCTGCCGTCTGCAGCCTTAAGGGCATTTTCAACAGAGTCGGAAAGCCTTGGACGAATTCCGTCCTTAATAACAAGACGGTCTACCACAATATCAATATTGTGCTTTTTGGTAAGCTCCAGCTCGATGTCCTCATTCACATCGTAAACCGTGCCGTCTACACGAAGTCTTGCATAGCCGTTTTTACGTGCATCGGCAATCACCTTTTCGTGTCTGCCCTTTTTGCCTCTTACAACGGGAGCAAGAACCATAAATCGTTCTCCATCGGGAAGCTCTAAAATCTTGTCGATAATCTGGTCAACGCTTTGCTGCTTTATCTCCTTACCGCACTCAGGACAGTGAACTGTGCCAAGACGGGCATAAAGCAATCTTAAATAGTCATATATCTCCGTAACCGTACCGACAGTTGAACGTGGGTTTTTTGATGTGGTCTTCTGGTCAATGGATATTGCCGGTGAAAGACCCTCAATGGAGTCTACATTTGGCTTATCAAGCTGACCTAAGAACATTCTTGCATAGGATGACAAGGACTCCACAAAGCGTCTGTGTCCCTCTGCATATATAGTATCAAAGGCGAGAGAGGATTTACCTGAGCCGGAAAGACCTGTAAGCACCACAAGCTTGTCCCTTGGAATGCTTAAATCAATATTCTTAAGGTTATGAACTCTTGCGCCCTTTATTTCAATTTTATCTATCATTTTTTCACCTGCTTAGTAGTCTTAAGCTCTTTAATCTTATCACGTAGGAATGCAGCCTTTTCAAATTCAAGCTTACGGGACGCCTCACGCATTTCTGCTGTATACTGCTCAATAAGCTTTTCCTTATCCTTAGGTGACATCTTGCGCTTCTTTTCTTTTTCCTCATTACGCTTACCAAGGTCGATAACATCATGTACACCCTTGATAACCGTCTTCGGAATAATTCCGTTTGCCTCATTGTATGCCTGCTGAATTTTGCGACGGCGCTCTGTTTCGCCGATAGCATTCTTCATAGACCTTGTCATAATGTCAGCATACATAATAACCTTACCGTTTGCGTTTCTTGCTGCTCTGCCTATGGTCTGGATAAGTGAGGTCTCCGAACGGAAAAGTCCTTCCTTATCGGCATCAAGTATGGCAACTAAAGAAACCTCGGGGATATCAAGTCCCTCACGGAGCAGATTGATGCCTACAAGTACATCAAACTCTCCAAGACGGAGTGAACGGATTATCTCCATTCTTTCAATAGTGTCAACATTATGGTGGATATATTTTACCTTTATTCCGTTACCTGCAAGGTATTCTGTAAGGTCCTCTGCCATTTTGGTGGTAAGAGTAGTAACAAGAACTCTTTCTCCTGCCTCGGCACGCAGACGGATTTCACCCATTACATCGTCAACCTGTGTTTCAATAGGTCTTACCTCAACAAGTGGGTCTACAAGTCCTGTGGGACGAATAAGCTGCTCTGCCACGGAGGTGGAATTTTCCTTCTCGTAGTCGGCAGGGGTAGCGGAAACGAATACGACCTGATTAAGCTTTGACTGAAATTCCTCAAAATTGAGAGGTCTGTTATCGTAGGCTGAGGGCAGACGGAAGCCGAAGTCTATAAGATTTCTCTTTCTTGCAAGGTCACCACCACTCATTCCCCTTACCTGAGGCACGGTAACATGGCTCTCATCTATAAACATTACAAAATCCTTGGGAAAATAGTCAAGGAGTGTGTATGGGGTTGAGCCCGGCTCTCTGCCTGAGAGGATTCTTGAATAGTTTTCAACTCCGGAGCAAAAGCCGATTTCACGAAGCATTTCTATATCGTACTTTGTTCTTTCCTCTATTCTCTGTGCCTCTAAAAGCTTATTCTGTGACTTAAAATAAGCCACACGGTCCACCATTTCATCGTAAATCTGGGAAAGCGCCTTCTCTCTTTTCTCGTCGGAAACCACATAGTGATTTGCAGGGAAGATGGCACAGTACTTAAGAGAGCGAAGAACCTCGCCTGTAAGCGTATTTATCTCGCTTATTCTGTCGATTTCATCGTCAAAAAACTCAACACGAATAGCCTTATCAGATGAGGAAGCAGGGAAAATTTCAACCACGTCCCCCCTGATTCTGAATTTGTCACGTACAAAGTTAATATCGTTGCGCTCATAGTTAAGGGATATAAGCTTGCGAACAAGGGTATCCCTGTCAAGCTCCATTCCAAGACGCAAATCTATAAGCATGCTCTGATACTCCTCAGGGTCACCAAGAGAATAAATACAGGACACGCTTGCTACAATAATTACATCGTTTCTTTCGAAAAGGGAGCTCGTGGCGCTGTGACGGAGCTTATCAATCTCATCATTTACCATAGCATCCTTTTCAATATAAATATCCTTACCGGGAATATAAGCCTCAGGCTGATAATAATCGTAGTAGGACACAAAATACTCTACCGCATTATCGGGAAACAGCTCTCTCATTTCAGAGCAGACCTGACCTGCAAGAGTCTTGTTTGGCTCTAAAATCAAGGTTGGCTTATTGACGTTGGCAATTACATTTGCCATAGTAAAGGTCTTACCGCTTCCTGTTACGCCAAGGAGAGTCTGCATTCTCTCTCCACTGAGTATTCCCGCAGTAAGCTTTGAAATCGCCTCAGGCTGATCGCCTGTGGGCTTATATGAGCTTTTTAACACAAATTTATTATTCTGCATAGCGATCCTCCTTTTAGCCTTACTATCTTATTATTTTATCATATACGATTTTAAATGTAAATATCTTTGATTATTTTGGGTAAAAAAATTCCGCAGCATACACTGCGGAATTTTTTATTTATTAAGCTTATTCTCCTCACTTCTTGAGAAGGTGAAGGGGATAGATGTATCGTCTGCCTCGTGAATCATAAGCACACTCTTTTCGCTTAAATTATCAGGTACTCCCTGAAGCACCATTTTAACCTTGAAATCAGCATTGAAATCAGGGATATTCGCAAACTCAAGCTTAAAGAATTTGTAGTTATACTTTCCTGTAGATTCAAGCACCTTAGCCTCATAGGTATTGCCGTTTGAGTCAATAAGAATATACTTGATATTCTCGTCCTTGAAATCGGGATATGTTTCTCTGACCTCGTCTATATGTCTTGTGTTGTATCTTACAGTAAACTGCATATAGCCTGCATCCTTCATATAAACAAGAGAGTATGCAAATACAGAGCCGTTTTCCGAGAAGCCGTCATTGACTGCGTGAGTACGGACATCGCTATCCTTTTCGTATGCGGAAATAAATTCGTCTGATATATTAATATCCTCAAAGGCCTTATAATCCGATTGACAAATTCTCAAAAAGAGGGCGGCAAGCACAGCTACAAGAGCAATTATGAAAATATACTTAATTACTTTAACAAACTTGTCCAAATTTTTTACTCCTTTTTTTGATTTTCTATCATTGTATCACAGAATTCCAATCTATTCAAGTTTTTTTAAAAAAATACTTGACAAAACAGTTATTTTTATTTATAATATGTATCTGTGAAATAATGCGTGGAGGTGTAATATGATACTTGACATAACTTCACTTATCAGCGGTAAGGTCGATTCTCTCAGCTTTGAGTATGACATTAACGATGATGGGGAGGACAGTATTCTTATTCCACCGGATGATGTTTCTTTCGCGCCGCCGGTACACGTACAGGGCACGGTTACAAACAATGCAGGCTATATGACCCTCTCTGTTGTAGCAGAGCTTAACTACGATACCCATTGCGCAAGATGTCTTGAGAATATCTCTGGCAAATTTATTCTCAATTTCAATCGCATCGTTGCTAATTCCGGTACACTTCAGGACGAGGATAATGACGCTTATGTCATCGTAAAAAACGGTAAACTGGACATCGACCGTGAGCTCGTTGAGGATTTGCTATTAGAATTTCCAACAAGGTTCCTGTGTGAAGAGGAATGCGCAGGACTTTGCCCGAAATGCGGTAAAAACCTTAATTTCGGCCCTTGTGATTGCCCGAAGAAAAAAGAAATTGATCCAAGACTCGCAATTTTACAAAAACTACTTGAAAATGATTAAATTTTGTAGTATAATAACAAGGATAAGATATTAGTTTCGTTTAAGGAGGATAAACCGATGGCAGTTCCAAAGAGAAAGCAGTCTCATTCTCGTACAAATCTTAGAAGATCAATCAACAGCAAGATGACAGCACCTACAATGGTTAAGTGCTCCAACTGTGGCGAATACAACCTCGCACACCGTGTTTGCTCAAAGTGCGGTTTCTACGCTAACAAGGAAATCGTTAAGAAGGAAGCGTAAGACTATAAACGAATTTGTGGGATCCGATTTTGCTCGGGTCCCTATTTCGTTAAGGAGGAATTTATGAAATACACACCTAAGCCTACTGATAAAAAGATGCGCCTTATATATATCGCACTGTTTCTAATAACCGTTGCCTGTCTTTCCAGCCCTGTTAAGGGTATTGCCAGCACCATTCTCTCAAGTGTAGCACTTGTTACCCTTGTGTCTGCTTCATTTTTAGTAATTAAATTTGAGCTTACTCTTTATACATATATATTGCTTGACAGAGAAAATACTATTGACTTCTATGTGGAAAAGCGCTCCGGACAGAAGGGCGCATATGTGTGCTACTTCCCTATTTCCGATGCCAAGGAATTTACAAAATTCGAAAAGGGCACAAAGAAGCTTTTGAGAGAAAAATATAAGAAAATAAGATTTTATAACTACGCAAAAAATATGTTTACTGGTACAAAATACTACCTCGTATTTGAAAACGGCAGCCAATTTGATGCTGTGCTGTTTGAGCCTGATGATACATTTATTAATTTCCTTAATGGCAAATCAGTAAAAAAGAACGTTGAAGAATAATAAAAACCGACAGCAAATCTGTCGGTTTTTTTATTATACAATTTCAATATTTTCAAATACTGCGTATTTAGGACCCTTATAGCTTTCGTAGGTTGTTTCCTCATTGGAAAGGCGCATATTTGAAAGGGCATCGCTAAGCTTACCGCTTATGGAAATACCTGTTACGGGAATTTCCTTTTCTCCGTCAAAATAGTACGCCAAGCGAACCTCACCGCCGATATAGTCATTGTAGATATCAAGCTGAAGTCCTGACATGGATACGCACTTAAAATAGGGTGCTGAGCTTAGCTCCTTATCTGTCAAGGTGCCACACTCTGCCTTTATACAACGGATATTACCTGTTGGCTCCTCGCCAAGATATGATGCGAAGCGAACCGGTCCGTAGTAGCCTACTGCCTTTCCGTCCTTAATAACCTCTGCATCTCTTGTAGTAACACCACTTGCATCAAAGGCGCAGGAGCTGACACTACCCGTCATTCTGCCCTTCATAGTAACTGTAAGCTTATCTCCCACAGGGGACTTTTGCACATCGTCACCCTTGGAGAATGCATTAACGTGATTATATACGCTGCTGTAATTAAGATTTGATGCAAGATTGCCAAAAAGGTGTCCAAGCTCCGATGCTGTAAGCACTACACGGCAATTAAGCTTGCTTTCGGGCTTTATAGCTACCAAGCGATCACGAACCTCA
>JAFTHF010000094.1 GCA_017457545.1 Clostridia bacterium | reverse complement strand
TTCGTTGGTGTTGGCAAGATTTTTTATATACGTATACTTAAAATTGTATATATCCGGTAAAATTTCGGAGTCCTTTTTGCCAAGTCCTCTTTCACATCTGTTACCTGAAACAAATCTGCGTCCGTCACTAAATGTGAGTATATCAAGGGAGCAATGGGCTGTACAGCCACGGCAGGTTACCGTATTTGACTTATAAGTGAAGCTATCAAGCTCCTCTTTTGTTACAATACTAGACACTTCCCTTGACTTTTTCATAGAATAGAGGGCTGCGCCATATGCGCCCATAAGACCTGCAATCTCGGGTCTTATTACGTTTATGCCAAGCTCTCTTTCAAATGCACGAAGCACAGCATCGTTTAAGAATGTGCCGCCCTGTACTACAATATGCTTACCAAGCTCATCAGGGGTCCTTGCCCTTATAACCTTGTAAATTGCATTTTTTACAACAGATGAGGAGATGCCTGCAGAAATATCCTCAATGCTTGCGCCGTCCTTTTGTGCCTGCTTAACTGCACTGTTCATAAATACTGTACAGCGTGAGCCAAGCTCAACAGGGTGATTAGCAAACAAGCCAAGCTTAGCAAACTTATCAACGGGATATGTAAGGGCATTTGCGAAGGTCTGAATAAATGAGCCACAGCCTGAGGAGCATGCCTCGTTAAGCATAATGTTATCAATTGCCTTATTCTTGATTTTAAAGCACTTTATATCCTGTCCACCGATGTCGATTATAAAATCAACCTCCGGACAAAACTCAAGGGCTGACGTAAAGTGGGCAACTGTTTCTACAATGCCGTAGTCAATCTTAAGACCTGAACGAAGAAGATCCTCGCCATAGCCTGTTACGGCAGACGATACAATGGTAATTCTGTCGCCAAGCATACGGTAAAGCTCCTTAAGCTTAGAAACCACAACGTCAAGAGGGCGTCCGCTATTCTCTGTATAGTGGGTATAAAGAAGCTTTTTATTTTCACTTAAAAGAACTATTTTTGTAGTGGTAGAGCCTGCGTCAATTCCAAGATACGCTTTACCCTTATAGGTGGAAATATCCTCTCTTTCAACGGTTGCCTGTGAATGTCTTTTCAAGAATTCACTGTATTCCTCCTCGTCATTAAATAGAGGCTTAAAGGATACAACTCCAGAGGTTGGCTTACAGCTGCGAAGCCTATTTAAAATTTCCTCACCTGAAAGCTCCTCTGTTATGCCCGAAGCATAAAGAGCTGAGCCATATGCCATAAATACAGGGGCAAGCTCCGGAAAGATTGCATGCTCATCATCTAAATCAAGGGTTTCCTTAAATGCTTTTCTAAGTGCCTTGTAGAAATGAAGAGGTCCACCAAGGAATAAAACCTTGCCCTCAATTCTTCTGCCCTGTGCAAGTCCGGCAACGGTCTGGTCTACTACTGCCTGAAAGATGCTGGCAGAAACGTCCATAAGTGATGCGCCCTGATTAAGAAGGGGCTGAATATCGCTTTTTGCGAAAACTCCGCATCTTGACGCAATAGGATATTTCTTCTCTGCGTGAATGGCAAGATTATCAATATCGTCGGCTGACACCTTAAGAAGAGTTGCCATCTGGTCAATAAACGCACCTGTACCTCCGGCACAGGAGCCGTTCATTCTCTGCTCCACTCCACCGGTCAGGAAAAGAATTTTTGCATCCTCTCCACCAAGCTCAACGGCTGCATCGGCATCGGGATACAAGTCCCTTATGGCAAGTGAGGCTGAATACACCTCCTGAACAAAGGGAAGCTTTGCTGCCTCGGAAAGACCAAGTCCTGCAGAGCCTGTTATGGCAAGCTTAAAATCGCCTGTAAATTTATCAAAAACCGTTGTAAGCTGTGAAAGCACTGTCTCCTTAACCTGAGAATAATGCCTTGCGTACACGGAATATAAAATCTCCTTGCTTTCGGAAATTACCACGCATTTTACCGTGGTTGAGCCAACGTCAACACCTATACTGTATTTCATAATAGACCTCCTATTCTGAAAATATAATATAACCATTTTAGCACGAAATATTAAATTAAAATTACATTTCGACAAAAAATCAGCAAATTTTCATTTTTCTTTTAGATTGACATACTACTCTTTTTGTAGTATCATAAAAGTGTATTTTACGGAGGTGAAATTTATGTTTAAATTTTTTATGCCTACTAAGGTTATAGTCGGTAAGGACTGTGTTAAGGAAAATGCAAATGAGTTAATTCTCGGTAAAAGGGCGTTTATAGTTACGGGGAAGTCCTCTGGCAAACGCTCAGGGGCGCTTGATGATGTGATAAATGTGCTTGAAAATGAAAAAATCCCTTACCACGTGTACGATAAAATTGAAAATAATCCGGAAATTTCCCATATGGCAGAGGGTGGTATGGCATGCCGTGATTTTGGCGCAGATTTTATTATCGCAATCGGCGGTGGCTCTCCTATGGACGCATCAAAGGCAATAAGTGTTTATGCAGCCAACGAAAATATGTGCAATAGCGAGAATCTTTACGATATATTCAGTGGCAAATATGAAAATGCTCCCTTGCCTATGTGTGCAATTCCCACAACGGCAGGTACAGGAAGTGAGGTTACACCTTATTCAATTCTTACTCTACACAAGGAGCAGACAAAACGAAGCTTTTCCTCTCCCGATACGTTTTTCAAGGTTGCCTTTATTGACGGAAAATATACGGTAAAGCTTCCCTTACAGGTGGCAAGAAATACAGCTGTAGACGCTATGTGCCATTTAATTGAGGGATATACAAATAAAAAAGCATCACCCTCCTCCGATTATATGGCTATTGAGGGCCTTAAAATCTTAGGAAAGTGGCTACACGTGTTTGAAAACGGCGATTTTAATGAGGAAATCTGTACTGAGCTTCTTTGGGCATCTACCCTTGGCGGAATAGTAATTTCCCAGACGGGAACTACAATAGTCCATTCAATGGGATATCAGCTTACATACTTTAAGGATATTCCACACGGTATGGCAAACGGATATCTTGTTTATGAGTATCTTAAGCGTGTAAATGACGTTTTGCCCGAAAAGGTTGATAATATTATTTCAGCGCTTGGGCTTAATGACCTTGGTGATTTTAAGGAAAAAATTGCAAAAATCATGGTACGTACCATAGGTTTTACGTCAGATGAGCTGAAATCCTACGTTGAAACCTCAATTAAAGCAAAGAATGTTGCCTCCTGTCCTTTCCCCGTTTCACAGGAATTGGAGCTTGAAATTTATAAAAGCAGCTTGCTATAAAAAACCTTGAAGGTATAAGTACTGTGCCTTTGAATAAAGTTCGTGATTAAAAAAGGCTAACGAAAATTTTCGTTAGCCTTTTGTTACGTCTGAAAATAGTTAAATGCTGTCTATCTCTGCTCTGTTTATCTTTAATACTTAAAGGTAAGCATATTCCATGAATGCTTTTTAAGAATTATCTTATCTGCAATCTCACGGTTTACGGGGAAAAGTGCCTCATTATCCTTGGTGTTTACTGTGTTCAAATCGTCACAGTAAAGCTCCGTATGCTGGGTAAGAGTACAATTGTAGCCATTTAAATCAATATTAAGCTCCATATCCTCATCAAGTGAACGGTTGGCTGCAAAAACGATTACCTCATTTCTTTCCTTATTATCAACAACAGATGTGTAAAGATAAGGAATGTCCCAGCCCTCCTTTGACTTGTAAGAGATGCTTACAGTATCTGCCTTAAGAGTAATACCGTTTCCAAAGAGGGATGCGTACATATAGGGATAGAAAATGGTCTGCTTCCAAGCTTTGCCGCCGTTTTCTGTCATAATGGGGGCAATTACGTTTACAAGCTGAGCAAGACAACCGATTTTAACCCTGTCACAGTTATTCTGGAGAGTCATGAGCATACAGCCAACAAGGAGTGCGTCCTCAAAATTGTATTTTTCCTCAAGAAGATGGGGGGCAGTCTGCCACCTTTCCATTTCCTTTTCCTCATCCTTTGTTCTGTACCATACATTCCATTCATCAAAGGAGAGATTTACTGTCTTACTGCTGTTCTTTTTTGCTTTGATTTCGTCACAGATGGCTGCTGTATTCTTTATAAATCTGTCCATATCCTCCGCTCTTGCAAGGAAATCGGCAGTATTTTTCGCCTTATTTCCGTAGTAGCAATGAAGAGATAAATAATCAATATAATCATAGGTATGATCAAGTACGGTTCTTTCCCATGTGCCATAGGTAGGCATATTAGGGTCGGAGCTGCCACAGGCTACAAGCTCAATTGACGGGTCTACCCATCTTAAAACCTTAGCTGTTTCAGTAGCTGCCCTGCCGTATTCCTCAGCGGTTTTGTGGCATATCTGCCAGTCTCCGTCCATTTCATTGCCCAAGCACCAAAGCTTAATATCAAAGGGCTTTTCAAAGCCGTTTTGTCTACGGAGTTTTGCATAATATGTATCGGTTTTGCTATTACAGTATTCAATAAGATTTCTTGCCTCATCAGGGCCACGGGTGCCAAGATTTACAGCCATCATAACATCGGTATCTGCACGCTTTGCCCACTCCTGAAATTCGTCAATTCCCACCTGATTTGTTTCAAGGGTAAGCCATGCAAGATCCAGCTTGCGAGGGCGTTTACTTTTATCGCCTATGCCGTCCTCCCAGTTGTAGCCTGAAACAAAGTTGCCACCCGGATAACGGACTACGGGAACCTTAAGCTCCTTTACAAGCTCCAAAACGTCCTTGCGAAAGCCCATATTGTCGGCTGTACTATGATCAGGCTCATAGATTCCGTTATACACGGCTCTGCCAAGATGCTCAATGAAGGATCCGTATATACGTCTGTCAATCTGACCTACGGTATTATTTTTATTTACAGTAATCTTTGCTTTCATTTTTTCCTCCGATACGTAAGCTTATCTTTATTTTACTATACTTTAACGTAAAATTCAATGGAAAGTTGTTTGTTTCAAGGTTGATTTTTGCTTATTTATATGGTATTCTAAAGGTAACTAATACTTAGGAGAAAATCATATGGAAAATATTAAATGGTTTAAGGAAGCCGGCTACGGCTTAATGCTTCATTTTGGACTTTACTCTGTTTTGGGTGGAGAATACAAGGGACAGCGCTCTGCCGATTATGCAGAGTGGATACAGGCTACCCTTGCAATTCCAAATGCGGAAATGGAAAAAATCGCACGTACATTTAATCCTATTTACTTTGACGGT
>JAFTHF010000093.1 GCA_017457545.1 Clostridia bacterium | reverse complement strand
CGGTATCACTACCACAGGATTTTGAGTCCAGCACGTCTGCCAATTCCATCACACCGGCATATTTAATTGCTTGATTATTCTATCACAGTTTTTTTGAAATTGCAATACCTTTTTATAAAAAAAATGAAAAAATGTCTTATATAAAATATATCATATAAAAAATAACTTTTCCTTCTTTACTTTTAGCCCCTTTTATGATAGAATGAAAGCGAAATATATAGTAAATGAGATGTGAAAATGACAGAAAACGAAAAACTTAAATTTCTGAAGGCAAAAAGATGCCTTTTTGATAAATATTATTCCTTTCTTAACAGTGAGCAGAGAAGAGCCGTATATACTGTAAACGGCCCTGTTCTTATTTTGGCAGGTGCAGGCAGCGGAAAGACAACTGTTCTTGTTAACCGTATTGCCCACATTATTAAGTACGGCAACGCCTACTATTCCGATAATGTGCCTGAGGGAATGACCTCCGATACAATTGAGGAGCTTGAGTGTGCAGCAGCCTTGCCCCGTGAGGCAATTGCAATGTATCTTGAAAACTTTGCGGAAAGCCCCTGCGCCCCTTGGAATATTCTTGCCATTACCTTTACAAATAAGGCTGCAAACGAAATTAAGGAGCGACTTGAAAAGGCGATTTCCATAGATGCAAGTGAGGTTTGGGCAGGCACCTTCCATTCAATTTGTATGCGTATTTTACGTAAGAGTGGGGAGCTTGTTGGCTATAAGCCCGGATTTTCCGTGTGCGACACAGACGATGCCAAAAAGGTTATTTCAGGCTGCCTTAAGGATCTTAATATTAATGAAAAGCTTCTCTCCATCAAGGAGATTATGAGTGTTATCAGCAAGGCTAAGGACCAGCTTTTAACCCCGGAGGACTTTGCCACCGAGTGTGCAGGCGATTTCAAATACAGACAGATTGCCAAGGTATATGAGCTTTATCAGAAGCGACTTGAAGCATCAAACGTCCTTGATTTTGGCGATATAATTATGAAAACAGTTATCCTGTTTGCAAATAATCCCGATGTGCTTTCCTACTATCAGAACAAGTTCAGATATGTAAGCGTCGACGAGTATCAGGATACAAACAAGGCGCAGTTTGTCCTTGTTTCTCAGCTTTCGGGCTTCTACAAAAACATAATGGTAGTTGGTGACGACGACCAGAGTATTTATAAATTCCGTGGCGCTACCATTGAGAATATCTTAAGCTTTGACAGGGTATATCCCGAGGCGCAGATAGTTAAGCTGGAGCAGAATTACCGTTCCACCTCAAATATTCTTAATGCCGCCAACGATTTGATTTCCAAAAATGCCCATAAGCACGAAAAGAAGCTTTGGTGCGACAAGGAGGCAGGAGAGAAGATAATTGTTAAGGAAACGGAAACTCAGAATGACGAGTCAAGATATATTATCGACAAGATAGTTAAGCTTAAGGAGGAGAAAAACCTTTCCTACCGTGACTTTGCAATTCTTTACAGAATCAATGCCCAGTCACAAAGCCTTGAGACCGTCTTTGCAAAAAGCGGTATTCCATACAGAATGCTTGGCGCATTCCGTTTCTATGACCGTGAGGAGATTAAGGATATTATCGCATATCTTCACGTTGTAAATAACTTAAGCGACAGTATTCATCTTCGCAGAATTATAGGTAAGCCTAAGAGAAAAATCGGTGCGTCCAGTGTTGATGCTGCCTTTGCGATTGCAGAGGAAATGGGCATACGTACCATAGATTTGATGGAAAATGCCTCAGATTACAACGCAATTCCCAAGATTGCCCAGGGTCCTATGATGGACTTTGCAAAAATGATGAAATCATTTGCTGCCGAAAAGGACGGTATACCTCTTAACATTCTTGTTCAGCAGGTAATCAAGCGCTCAGGCTATGAGGCTATGCTTCTTGAAAAGGGGCAGGCAGAGGCTGACAGACTGGAGAACCTTGACAGCTTGGTTTCTGCCGTTGCCGAGTATGAGGAGGAAAACGAGGAGCCAACTCTTTCAGGCTATCTTGAGCAGGTCGCCTTGGTTTCCGATATTGACAGATACGACGCAGAGGCAGACGCAGTTACTCTTATGACCGTTCACAGCGCAAAGGGACTTGAATTCCCTATTGTATTTTTGCCCGGTATGGAGGACGGAGTATTCCCCTCACAGCAATCCCTTGGCTATCAGAGTGAGATAGAGG
>JAFTHF010000092.1 GCA_017457545.1 Clostridia bacterium | reverse complement strand
CTGGTTCGCTCTTTTTCCGACAAGGCGAGTCAGCTCGCTAGGGAGCCGCAGGAAAAAGCCTCGCATAGCGAGAATCCAAGCTGTTAACTTTTACCGACTTTCCAGTCGGTTTTTCTTTTTCTATTGAAAGATTACATTTTTTGTGATAAAATAAACAAAGAAATTATCAAGGGAGACACACTATGAATACTAAAGCAAAGGAAAGATGGCTCTTTGCTCTTGGCATTGTTATATGCTTTGCCGTGGCAGGAGTGTCTGTTTTTTTGGAAAATTTAATACCCGGAGGCCTACTTGGCGCATCTATTATCGCCTTGTTTATGGGAACTATAATAAACAGCTTTTTCCACCCTGCGTGGATGAAGCCTGCCCTAAAATTCACATCTAAAAAAATATTGAAGGTGGCAATTATCTTGCTTGGCGCATCCTTGTCCGTAAACACAATTCTGACAGTAGGCAAGATGACATTCTTTGTAATGATATTTACCTTCGCTATGTGCTTTGGCGGTGGATTTTTTATTCGCAAAATGTTTGGACTTAACTGGAAGCTCGGCAACCTGATTTCTGCAGGAACAGGCATTTGCGGTGGCTCTGCCATAGCGGCAATTTCGCCTGTAATCGATGCAGACGATAAGGATATTGCCTTTGCTATGTCCTCAACCTTCCTTTTTGATATGGTAATGATCGCACTTTACCCCATAATGGGTAAGGCGCTTGGTATGACAGATATTGCCTACGGTATATGGGCAGGTACATCGGTCAACGATACTGCCAGTGTTATTGCATCGGGATATGCTTTTTCCGAGATTGCAGGCGACTTTGCCACCATGGTTAAGCTTACAAGAACTATTGCAATTATTCCCACTGTGTTGGTTTTTGCCTTTGTTGGCACACGTATAAAGCAGAAGGAAATGCAAGCTGTAGGAGAGGGCAAGAAGGTAAATCTTGCTAAGATTATTCCTTGGTTTATAGGGGGCTTCCTCTTACTTGCCATTGTAAATAGCTTAGGTTGGATTCCCGAAGCGGTATCGGGAGCTACAAAGACCTGCAGTAAATTCTTAATGATTACAGCTCTTGCGGCTATCGGCCTTGGCACAAGCATAACCGACTTTAAAAAGGCAGGACTTCGCCCCATGTTTTACGGAATCACAATTGATACACTTGTAACCCTTACCGCCCTTTTGGTTATCTGGTGTATGGGATTGATGTAAGCCGAGATAGGAGATAAATATGACCGACATTATTTTTTCATTTGATACAGAGGATTTTACCTCAAACAGAGCTGCAAATGCCATACTTGAGGAGGCGCAGCTTTTTACAGAGGAGGGAGTTCGTGGATGCTTTTGCCTTGTGGGACTTCTTGCCGACCAGCTTGTAAGGTGGGGCAGAAGCGACGTGCTTGAGGCGCTTAAAAATCACGAAATTAACAGCCATACCTACGGCCACACTCTTCATCCTATGATAAATGAATACACCGACATCGAGGACTTTGATGAGGCAGTAGACAGGGTAGTCAAGGAAGAGAGCTTGGCTGTTGAAATGATAAAAAAAGCCACAGGAGTGGATAAAATTTACGCTGCTGTGCCTCCCGGAAACCAGAAATCCTACGCTGCAATGTATGCTTATCATAAGATGGGAATTCCCATTTATGCCGACACCTTCTGCGACACCGTAGACGGAGAGGGTACATATTACTGTAATATTTACCATGTTGCCTACTATGAGGCTATGGAATGCTTCTTTAACGGCGATGAAAACGATGTTAAGGCGCTTCTTGAAAAGGTGGCGAAAAGAAAACGTGCAGTAATTTACACACATCCTAATTCTGCTGCGTCTATCGGCTGTTGGGATATTCTCAATTACGATAAGGAAAACCTTGTGGAATTCGGTAAATTCCTTGAGTGCCCACCTCAGCCAAGAGAGGCAACAGAGAAATTCTATAACAATATTCGCACCATGCTCAGGCTTGTAAAGGCAGATCCCCGTTTCAGAATTACCACCTATGAGGAGCTGACACGTGAGCTGTCCCGTGAAAGCGAAAGAGTAGTAACACCTGCCCACATTCCCGAAATTGCGAAAAAGCTTAATAATTGCTTTGAGAATATAAGAACTCCTGTGTCCCTTTCCATATCCGATATTATGCTTGCCTGCAGGGATTTCTTGCTTGGCAAAAGTGAGCATAAATGCGGTGACGTATATGGCTTTTTGACAAATCCTTACGCCATAAGCGAAGAAATCACCTTAAGCGCTGAGGAGATTACCGAGGGTGCAAATCAGATTAAGGACGGAGAAATGCTGCCCGAATACATAAGGGCGGGAGAAAAGAAAATCGGCCCTGCCGACTGGCTCTTTGGCGCCCTTGAAGTGCTTCAGGGCAAGAGTGAGGTAGTTCTTACACCGAGAGCTCAGCTACCAAGCCTCGATGTACTGCCCGAAACCCGTGACGCCTACTTTAAGGGTACATGGAGACATAGCGACTCCTTTGAGGATAAATATCTTTCCGACAGACTGAGATTACAGGCGTGGACCCTTCGCTTTCCACTCTATAAATAAGAAAAACCCGACATTGTGTCGGGTTTTTTCTGTTTTTATCTTAATTTATTTCTGCATTTTCGTCTTTGGCTAAGTGAATTTTCAGCTTTCCGTCTATTTTCTTAAATTCAATAGGAAGCTGGGAAAGGATAATACCTATAAACATAAGTGTGCAGCCGATAAGCATAGTAGTAGTGGGCAGCTGCTTTTTGAAAATACATTCTGCAACTACGGAGAAAAGGCTTTCCGTTGAGAAAAGCAATGCTGCAATAGTTGGGGGTGTCAGCTTTTGACCGAGAATCTGGCAGGTATATGCAATACCCGTGGAGCCGATGCCGCAGTAAAGAATAGGAATAATGGTGGCAACTATGCCCTCCCAGGTTACATGACCTACAAAAAGACCTGTAATAATGTTAAAGAGAGCCACGGTGTAAAACTGAACGGCTGAATATTTAAGGGCGCTTACCCTGTTTATAAATTTATCAATAACAATAATATGGGCTGTAAAGCAAAGAGAGCAAAGAAGCAATAAAATATCGCCAACCGAAACAGTAAAGCCCTTTCCACCCATACAGAGAAAGTAAAGACCGCCAAGGGCAATAAGGGCAGCGCCCCACACAACAGGTGAAGCCTTTTGCTTAAACAGGATAAAGCTTACAATAGGAACGAAAATAAGGTACATTCCCGTAATAAAGCCTGCCTTACCGCTTGCCTGAGTTATCTGTATACCAAACTGCTGAAGAGTAGATGCTGCAAAGAGGATAGCACCTGTTATAACACCGTAAATTACGGTTTTCTTTGTTTTGATTTTCTTTTCCTCTCTTGGCAAGTCCTTTTCCTTTTCAAAAATGAGAATAAGTGGAATAAGGGAGGTTGCGCCTACGGCAAATCTGATGCCACCGAAGAAAAAGGCGTCTATCATATCTGAGCTGTTAGATGCTATCTCCTGAAAGGAGAAGGCAAAGCCCCATACTATTGCCGCAATAAGACAAAGCATAGGGGATAATATTTTCTTTTTCATAGCTTTAACTGTTTTCCTTTGCTAAAGAAGATAAAATGTCATAAATTTCCTTATACGTATCGGCAAAATTAAGCTTTGAACGGGCATTTGCGCTTGATTTTAAGCCCTTTGTGTAGTGAGCAATATGCTTTCTTGCTTCCTTTACACCCATTTCCTCGCCCTTTTCCTCACACATAAGACGGATATGCTCAAGGGCAACATCAATTTTTTCGGAAATAGTGGGAGGAGTGTACGGTTTTTTATCTAAAATATGCTTTATTTCATCAAAAATAAAGGGATTGCCGATAGCCCCTCTGCCAATCATAAGGCTATCTGCGCCTGTTTCCTCAAGCATGCGTACAGCATCGGCAGAGGAATAAATATCTCCGTTACCGATCACAGGGATAGAAACTGCGTCCTTTACAGCCTTAATATGCTTCCAGTCGGCATAGGGCTCATACATCTGCTCCCTTGTACGTGCGTGGATTGCAATAGCGGCAGCACCGTTTGCTTCTGCAATTCTTGCAATCTCATCACAGTTTACACTGTCCTTGTCCCACCCTGCACGGATTTTTACCGTTACAGGCACCTTACTTGCCTTGACGCAGGCGCTTATAATCTTTCCGCAAAGCTCAGGGGATTTAAGCAAAGCGCTGCCCTCGCCGTTTGACACTATCTTTTTAACGGGGCAGCCCATATTAATATCAATAAAGTCGGGGAGAGTGTCGCTTATTTTATGCTCATAGCTGCCTGTTGAAAGCGCATAGGCGGCCTCAGCCATAATCTGTGGCTCACTACCGAAAATCTGGACGCCAAAAGTACCCTCGCCCTCATAAATGCGAGCGAGAGTAGCAGTTTTCTTATCCTTGTAGTGTATGGCCTTGGCGCTTATCATTTCGCTGACTACAATATCAGCACCGTATCTTACGGCAAGATGCCTCATAGGATAGTCGGTAAAGCCTGCCATAGGCGCAAGTATCAGCTTATTTTTGAAATCCATAGTTAATTCCAAGCCTCCATCACCGAGGGAGGTGGCACATCAAAGCCGTGACGGAGGGAGTCATTTAATTTTGCTTTTGAACAGACTTATATTCGTCGTAATACTTGTAATAATGACAGGATTTTGTGTTTCTTGTAAGTTCGTCAAGGTATTCGTCCTCGTCAAGGTCTATCTTACAAACGTTTTCACCGATGTCCTCATCGTAGTCAAAGTATTCGCAGGTATCACAGCACGCCTTCATTATGAAATAGTGTAGGTAGTACCCTGAGGAGTATCAATAAGAGTAACACCCTTTTCCTTTAAGTAATTTCTGATTTCGTCAGCACGTGCAAAGTTTTTAGACTTTTTAGCCTCCTTACGCTCAGCAATAAGAGCTTCTATTTCAATTTCAAGCTCTGTCTTGGGCGCTTCGCTTACTACCTCAACGGGGGCTTTTTCAGCCTTTTCTCTTACAAGATTGATAGAGAGGACAGAGTCAATATCCTTAAGGCAAGCAAGCTTTGTTGCATCGGAAACAGGAGCCTTTAAAATATCGTAGATTGCAGTAATACCGAGGGCTGTGTTCATATCGGAGCCAACTACCTTGATAAACTTTTCACGGTTAGCTAAAACATATGAATCATCAACATCGCCACCGTCCTTAAGGTTGTCAATACGGCGAAGAAGCTTCTTGTATGTTGCGCTTGCCTGGTCAAGGGATTCATAGGAGAACACAAGGGGCTTACGGTAATGGGACTGTAAGCAGAAGAAACGGTATGCAATAGGGTCATAGCCCTTGCTTTCAAGAAGGGAAACTGTTAAAAATTCGCCCTTGGACTTGGACATCTTACCTGTTTCGTCGTTAAGGTGGTGAACGTGGAACCAGTAGTTGCACCACTTATGACCGAGATAAGCCTCACTCTGTGCAATTTCGTTTGTATGGTGAGGGAATATATTATCAACACCGCCACAGTGGATATCAAGATATTCACCGCAATGCTTCATGCTGATGCAGGAGCATTCAATATGCCAGCCGGGGTAACCGACACCCCAGGGGCTATCCCACTTTAGCTCCTGGTCGTCAAACTTGGACTTGGTAAACCAAAGCACAAAGTCGCTCTTATTTCTCTTGCTTGTATCCTCTGTAACGTCCTCACGTACGCCAACCATAAGCTCCTCACTTGAGTGGCCTGTAAGGGCATTGTAGTCATCAACCTTGGAGGTATCAAAGTATACATTGCCGTCGGCAAGATAAGCATAGCCCTTTTCGATAAGACCCTCAATAGTCTTTATAAATTCGGGAATGCACTGTGTCGCAGGCTCAATTACATCGGGAGTCTTGATATTAAGCTTAGCGCAATCGGAGAAGAATGCGTTTTTGTAAAATTCTGCAATCTCCATTACAGTTTTCTTCTCACGCTTAGCGCCCTTAAGCATCTTATCCTCGCCTGTGTCGCCATCGCTTGTAAGATGGCCAACGTCGGTAATATTCATTACTCTTGTTACATCGTAGCCGGAGTAACGAAGAAGCTTTTCAAGCACGTCCTCCATCATATATGTACGGAGGTTACCGATATGTGCAAAGTGATAAACCGTAGGGCCACAGGTGTACATCTGTACCTTATTGCCCTCTCTTGGAATAAATTCTTCAAGTGATCTTGATAATGTATTATATATTTTCATCTTTAAACCTCATCATCGTTATTTTCATTGTTAATGGCTTCTTTAGCCGGTGGAAGCTTTGCAAGGAATACAATACATATAACAAATATTGCAAGGCTTGCAAAGGTAAGAAGCACAAGGGTGGTTTCCGAAATGTAAATTGCAAAGAGGGATACAAGATTGTATACCATATGGAATATACAGGATGCCACAAGGGATTTTGTCTTATGGTAAAGCCAGCCCATAAGAATACCCATTCCCGTTGCGTAAATAATACCGATAGGATTGCCGTGTACTACGCCGAACACGATAGAGGAAAGCACGATTGCCACCCAGGGATGCATGCTCTTTCTCAATGTAGTAAGCATAAGTCCACGGAAGATTACCTCCTCTGCAATAGGGCTTATAAGACCTACGCACACAACCTGCATAAGCATTGACGAAGAGGAAATCATATCCGAATTTTCATTAAGCATTTCAAGCCAGCTGTCGGGGAAGGGAATAAGACCAAGCACCAGATTAACTGTAAAGAGTGCGCTTACGCCAAGACAGAAAATAAAGGGAATTGATCTTGAATTAAGTGGGCGCACGTTCATTCTGTTGGCAAAGGACAGATAGGCTCTGCTACGGTTATAAAAGATAGCTGTACCGAGAAGGAAGAGAGCATTACATAAAAGTGTAAGGGGTACAACCACGGTAGTAAGCATAGCCTGAGGGTCGGAATCGGGATGAACAAGCATCATAACCACAATACAGACAACGCTGACAGCCATATTAAGCATATAGTAAACGCCGTAGTAGGCAGCGCATTTGATTAAGGAAACAAGCACATCGTTAAAGCTTGCTCTTTTTTTGTTCATAGAGTATACTCCTTCCTGAAAATACTTATAATATCTAAGTAATTATACAACATTATTTATATTTTGTAAAGATATAAAAATAAAATTTAAAAAATTTTAGAAAAGCACTTGAAATTCTGTAAATACTGTGTTAGAATAGCCATAGATTACAGCATTGACCTTCTGCGGAGTACCCACTCCGCAGATTTTTTTACGATTTTACGAGGTGAAATAATGAAAAGCGCTAACAGTATTGTAAGCAAGGCAACAGAGATTGCAGAGCCCGTTGCAAGGGAGCTTGGCTACTCACTCTGGGATGTGGAGTATGTCAAGGAGGGTGCAGACTGGTATCTTCGCTACACCATAGACAGCGAAAACGGTATCGGCATTGAGGACTGCGAAAGAATGTCAAGGGCTATTGACCCTGT
>JAFTHF010000091.1 GCA_017457545.1 Clostridia bacterium | reverse complement strand
GTTCATAACCTTTACATCGGAAATATTTCTTTCAAATCTTACACGTGCAATAACCTTTCTTGTAATAACAAAGATGCACACGCCTGCAACAGCCAAAAGAATTACAAGGAAGATAATATCGCTAACAGGTGCAACCTTACCGAAAACTGTTTCGGCTGAGTCAACTACAACCACAACAGGAATATCTGTGCTGTCCGTAAAATCGCTGAGAGCAGAGTTTACAGTCTCTCTTGAAATGCTGAGAGATGTGTAGTTTACAAGCTGAGATTCTGTAAGCCTACTGTGGTCGCTTTCCTTTTCAAAGTGGGAATCAAGCTTAAGATTCAAAATCTTTGTTGCCATCTGATTTGTAATAGATGCAAGGCTTTTGTCAATTGCGAATTTGTAGTTTTCCTTTGGCACAGTCTCAAGCACGATTTTACCAAAGGTAGAGGAGCCACCTCCGTACATAACAGAAATATGCTTATTTACATTTTCGCCAACCTCAGCAAGGCAGTAATATCTGTTATAATTCTCAGTAGTCAAGAAGATTACAAGGATATTATCCTTCTTTGCGCTGGAGGAGCCAAAATGCTTTTCATACTGCTCATCTCTGTATTTGATAAAGGCTTCATCGGAGTAGTTAATCTGACCTCCGTCCTTAATAACAGCTACTGTGGGTGAAAGATATACAAAGAAGAGAACTAAGCAAATAACCGTTATAAGAAGAGGAAAGAGAACAATACCGCATATATCCTTTATAAATTCCTTTTTCAAGGAGATACCGTTTCCGTTTGTCATATTTTTTCACCTTCTGTGTTTATTAATCTCATATATTATATATTACTTGTTGCTGTTTGTCAATCAAAATATTTTTTCATAGGCAACTCTTTTGTCACCGCTTTCGAGATAAATAGTTCCCTGATGGGTAAAGCCGTGCTTTTCAAGCATTCTTCGCATTACCTTGTTTCCTTGATGTGTGTCAATACGCAAGGAGCGTCTGTCAAGTGACAGGGCATAATTCCTTGCATATCCCATTATGGCTGTGGAGATGCCTGTGCCACGGTTTTTTACAGAGATTGCAACACGGTGGATAGCCACGTATTCCTCATTTTTCAGCCACTCCCCCTCATATATTTTGTCATAGGTAGGCTCTCCGTCATCAACAAGAACAAAGGTGGCACACACCTCGTCTCCAAGCTCAACAAGGTAGGAACGGTTAAGGGCGATATCCTCTCTTATTACATGAGGAGAGGGGTATCCGTTTTGCCACTGGTCAATCCCAAGCATAGCAATAGTTTTTCTTGCTTCATCAAATATAGGCATAAGCCTGTCTAAATCCTCAATAGTAGATTTTCTTATAATCATAATTTCCTCTTAAAGCTCATATTCCTCAAGACCGCAGTTATCAAGAGAATAGTGAAAATATTCCTCGTTTGTCAGGTCGCAAAAATAGGTGTTAATAATTCTGCAAACTCCGTTGTGGCACACAAAAAGTAGGGAGAGGTGGCTGTATTTCGCCTTAACCTCATCAATTAAGCTATATACCCTGTGGGCAACCTGAATGGCAGATTCACCATTGGGATACTTGTAGGCAAGATTTCGCTTATTAGCTAAAAATTCCTCTCCAAAGCGATTTGTCCCCTCATAAATTCCGTAGTTTTGCTCTATAAGTCGGGAATCAATCGTAATTTTTGCTCCCACATATTTATTTATAATTTCTGCTGTATCTCTTGCTCTTTTAAGGGGAGAACAGATTATTAAATCAATTTTTACATCCTTGAGCCTTTTACCAAGCTCATTTGCCTGATTTCGTCCCTTATCCGTAAGCTCAACATCAGTAAGACCGCAAATCTTGTTGTCTGCATTCCACACTGTCTGTCCGTGGCGTGTACAATATAGCTTCATTTTATCTCCTTGTGCGCAAAACCATAGTACGTATAGGGGTTTTTGCGCTAAAATTACGTTTTTTATTTATGATAACCCTTTTTACGCAGCAAATCAAGCACTAAATCGGGGTTGTTACAGGTTATAAGATACGCACCGTTTTCGATAGCCATATCAACCGATGCTTCATCCTTTATGCCGGCACCTGCCCAGGGCTGAACACCGAGAGAAAGAATATAGTCAAATTCTTCCTTGTCTGAAATATTTATGCTTTTCCAGTAAGACGAAAACATACATGCACAATATGCGTAATCGTAAGGGCTTATGGTTGCTTCTCCACAAAGGGCGCTAAGAGGATAGAACACGTGCTGACGGTACTTGCCCTTATATTTTTTGTAAACATACTCATTTAATGGGTTAGAGAAGGAATTTATAACCACTCTGTCGCCAAAATTGTACCTTTCCACAATTTCAAGTATTCTGTCGCATACCTCATATGCATAGTCGGGATTCTCCCAATCGGTGGGATATTCCTTAAGCTCAATATCAATTGTAATAATAGGGTGATTTTTTACAAGCTCCATAAGCTCTGTAAACGTAGGAATTTTCTCACCCTTAAATTCCTCACCTTTATGTATTCCCGCATCAAGTGCTTTAAGCTCAGCAAGAGTTAAATCACGTACACGTCCCTTACCGTTTGTAGTTCTGTCAACGGTGCTGTCATGTATAACCACAAGCTCACCATCCTTAGTCACACGTACGTCAAGCTCAAGCTGGTCAACTCCCAACTCAATTGCTCTCTTAAAGGCAAGGATAGTGTTTTCGGGATATTTACTGCACCAGCCTCTGTGGGCTGCCACATATATATTATCTTTTCCTTGTGTCCAGTAGTTCATAAAATCCTCCATATGCTATTTAACTACTTGAAAGCTTCCGTTTTCAGCTCTGTAAAGCACTACATTTGTATACTGTCCAAGCTCCTTATCGTAGCCGGGCTGGGAAAAATAATACTGTCCGTCGCCAAAAGCGTACATACCCGTTGAGCCATAGGGGAAATAAATGCCCTCACTAGAAAGCGGCAGCTCCGAAATTTCTTCATTGTATGCTGAGTGGACAGATAAAACAGGCTTAGCATCGGCTGAAACAAAGAACATATCATAGTTTGGAAACTCTGGTTTTCCTCC
>JAFTHF010000090.1 GCA_017457545.1 Clostridia bacterium | reverse complement strand
TTATGGTTCCCGTAGGTGTTATCTTTACACTTATCGTGGCTCGCATTATGTACAAGAAGGGTATTATCTGATAACCGTCCGAAAGGAGACAAAATGGCTAAAGTAAATTGGAAAAGCGGAGCCCTCCTTGCCCCGTTACCTGCAGTAATGGTAAGCTGCGGAGATATGAAAAGCTCTAATATAATTACTATCGGCTGGTGTGGAATTTTAAACACTACCCCCGCCAAAACCTATATTTCGGTTCGCCCCGAAAGGTATTCCTATGATATAATCAAGGAAAAGAGGGAGTTTGTTATAAACCTTACCTCAGACGTACTTGCCAAGGCAGCTGACGGCTGTGGAATGCTTACAGGCAGAAAGGTTGACAAGTTTGCAAAGTATGGCTTAACCCGTGAAAAAGCGCCTAACCTTGATTGCCCCATGATAGCCGAAGCTCCCATCGCCATTGAATGTAAGGTTACGGATATTGTGCCTCTCGGTACTCACGATATGTTTGTTGCCGATATTGTAGGTGTAAACGTAGATGAAAGGCTTATTGAGAAGAATAAGCTTTGCATTAACCGTGCCCACCTTTGTGCCTATGCCCACGGCGAATATTATAAGCTTGGACAGAGAATCGGCAAGTTCGGCTTTTCAGTAAAGAAAAAGCGTCCACCCAAGGAAAAAGAGTCTAAATAAAAAAACAGCCACGTGAGTGGCTGTTTTTGTTTAGATATTTCTTTGTCGGCTAAATTACTTTTTAATAATTCTTCCACGACCGCGAAGAAGCATTGTTTTCTCATCCCACAAATCCTGAGACAAGTCAACGTAGTAGTTATGAGGATTCTCAAAACGGAGAACCTCATCCCACATGGATTCGATTTCCTTCTTGCAGTAGTCACGGATTTCGGACACGCTGGGGCTGTTATATACACATTCGCCGTCCTTGAAAATAGGAACAAGAAGCTTTCTTAATGTGTAATTTGTCATGGTCTTTCTCTTCCAGATGTGGTTGGGGTCAAAGAGCTCATAGTCCTCATTCTCATCTATAGCCTCACCGTGAAGAGTAAGGAGGTCAGCCTCTGCCTTGCCTGTATCCTTAGAGTAGAATCTGTAAAGGTCCTTAAAGTCGGGGTTAGTAATCTTAGCAGCGTTTTCGCTGATTTTAATCTTAGGTATAAGATTTCCGTCCTTGTCCTCAACTGCACAAAGCTTGTATACACAGCCGAAAACAGGCTCACTCTTAGAGGTGATAAGACGCTCACCAACGCCAAATGCGTCAACCTTAGCACCCTGCATAATAATATCACGGATAATATATTCGTCAAGTGAGTTGGAAACAAGAATCTTAACATCTGTAAGTCCGTTTTCGTCAAGAATCTTACGGCACTTCTTTGAAAGGTAGGTAATGTCACCGGAGTCAAGACGGATAGCTGCACGCTTTATCTGCTCGGGAGTAAGAAGCTCCTTAAATACCTTTATTGCGTTAGGCAAGCCACTTTCAAGAACGCTGTATGTGTCTATAAGAAGAGTGCAGTTGTTGGGATAAAGCTGACAGTAGGTTTTAAATGCCTCATATTCAGAGTCAAACATCTGTACCCATGCGTGTGCCATTGTTCCACCTGCGGGGATACCAAACATCTGCTCTGCAATAGTGCAGGCAGTAGAGTTACAGCCACCGATATAGGCAGCTCTTGCACCGTAGATGGCAGCATCGGGGCCGTGGGCTCTGCGTGAGCCAAACTCAGATACGGCTCTGCCGTTTGCAGCCCTCACAATTCTTGATGCCTTAGTTGCCATAAGGCACTGATGGTTGAATATAAGAAGAACAAAGGTTTCAATAAACTGTGCCTCAGGTGCGGGGGCACGTACAGTCATAATAGGCTCATGAGGGAATACAACAGTACCCTCGGGAACAGCCCAGATATCGCCTGTGAAACGGAATGAACGGAGATAGTCAAGAAACTCCTCACTAAAGATATTTTTCTTACGTAAGCATTCAATATCGTCATCATCAAAGTGAACGGACTTAACATATTCGATTATCTGCTCAAGACCTGCTGCAATTGCGTATCCACCTCCGTCAGGAACCTTACGGAAGAACACGTCAAAGTATGCAATCTGGTCCTTAAGACCTGATGTGAGATAGCCGTTTGCCATTGTGAGCTCATAGAAATCACAAAGAAGTGTTAAATGTCTTTTACTAATATCCATAAAAATACCTCAAATTCCATTTTCATCTTGAATTTTAAAGCTTGTAATAATATAATAGAATAAAAGAAGCTTAATTTCCAGTGCTTTTGTAAAATTTTCTGCTGTGGGAAAGCAAAAGGCAGATATAAGGAGGATAAAAAATGTACGTTTTGTACGGTGCTTTAGGCGTGATTGCCCTTTTTCTTGGGGTAATTCTTGTGCGAACCCTTACCTTTAAGCCGAAAAAGTCGGTGGACGTGGATAAAACAGAGGTTGTTTTTGATAAGGACAAGGCGATTTCCAATCTTCAGACCCTTGTTAAATTCAAGACAATTTCCTATCAGGACAGCTCCCTTGAGGACGACGGTGAATTTCAGGGGCTTATTAATAAGCTTCCGGAGCTTTATCCCAATGTTTTTGCAAAATGTGAGTATATGACCTTGCCCGACAGAGCCCTGCTCTTTAAATGGAAGGGCAAAAGCGAGGGCACAGCCTCAGTAATGATGTCCCACTACGATGTGGTTCCCGTAGATGAAAGCAAATGGGAAAAGGACCCCTTTGGCGGTGTTATCGAGGACGGAGTTCTTTGGGGACGTGGCACTCTTGATACAAAGGCAACCTTCAATGCTGTGCTTACCTCAGCTGACCATCTTATCTCCGAGGGCTTCACCCCTGAGCATGATGTGTATTTCGCCTTTTCCGGTGGCGAGGAGATAAACGGTAAGGGTGCTGTTAATATTGTAGACTATTTCGAAGAAAATCATATAGATGTTGGCTTGGTAATTGATGAGGGTGGCGCAGTAGTAGCTAACGTGTTCCCCGGTGTCAAGGCTCCCTGTGGACTTATCGGTATTGCCGAAAAGGGTATGATGGATGTGGAATATAAGGTGGAAACTAACGGTGGCCACGCATCCGCTCCTGCTCCTCACACTCCTGTGGGCGTTCTTTCACAGGCGTGCTGTAATATGGAAAACAAGCCCTTTAAGGCGCATTTGACCGCCCCTGTGGCTGAAATGTTTGATACCCTTGGCAGATATTCCACCTTTGCATATAAGATGATTTTCTCAAATCTTTGGTGCTTCGGTGGCTTACTTGATAAGATTTGTAAGTCAAGTGGAGGCGAGGTCAACGCCCTTATGCGTACAACCGTTGCATTTACCAAGATGCAGGGCAGTAACGCATCAAACGTAGTGCCTACTGAGGCAACAATGGTGTCAAATATCCGTCTTAATCCTATGGATACTATGGATAGCGCCCTTGAATACATTAAGAAAACCGTTAAAAATGATAATGTTGAGATAAAGAAGCTTAAGGGCATTAACCC
>JAFTHF010000089.1 GCA_017457545.1 Clostridia bacterium | reverse complement strand
GCCGAAATGTTATCTCTTTTTCTGTAGGTTTAATGAAATCGTTGCACGGCAACGATGAAATCTTCACTCCGTTCAGATGAAATCCAAGACACGCCTTGGATGAAATCAAATCCGTCTAAATACAAACCTGCAAAGCAGGATTTCATCGCGAAAGCGATTTCATCCACCAAAGGTGGATTTCACCCGTCAAAGACGGATTTGACTGCGTGTTCTCCGTTAAGGATAACACGCTAACTCAGGATTCTTATTTAAGTATAAATTTTTTATCGGTAGGAAGCAGTTTATTTTCAAATGTGTTGCAATTTGAAAACTTCTTTGCAAGCTCGGTCATCATTACATAATCAACCCCTACAAGATTGAATTTAAAGCTCTTATGTGGCTTCGGTCCGTAGGAGCCGAAATATACTATGCTTGATGAATGAATATGCTTTTGTGCATATTTTGAAAGACTGTCGCTTTCATATACCGATGCGCCTACATATGTGTATTTTGTGTTTTCTCCGTTTACGGAATAAACCACAAGTCGCTTAGTGGAGCGAGGTAGCTTTTCAAATGCTCCAAAGGTAATTTCTATGTCATTTATATCATTTTGTCCCGTAATTTTATGTACGTTTACGTTTTTCTGCGACAAATTTGATAAAATTCTGTCATATTCCTTTTGCTCCTCATCATTAAGAGGAATAGGCAAATACACATTTCTTACATAGGTAATATCGGTAATTTTATCTATGGAATTATACATTCGATAGGTGTAGTCGGTAACAAAAAGATTTTCTATTTCCACATATCCGTTTGAAACAACATAAGAATAAAGAGCTGACGATGATGACCTTGAAATAGCTCTGTTGGCAACAACAGTCAAATCGTTATCTGTTTCTATAAAGGTATAATCTCCCGACTTTTCCTCAATAGTGTACACGTAGGAATTATTACTTGAATCAATATATGAGTACACGCTTCCACCTGCAAATATCATAACGCCGACTAAAACAGATATAAAGCAGTATTTAGCTTGCTTTTTACCAAGCATCAGATATCCAAGAAAGGCTATGAATATAATTAACACTGCATATTTATGTATATCGCTGTTAAATGGAATTATGGCAAATTTCAGCGATGACAGGTTTCTTACAAGAAACAGGGTGTTTTCGGTTATCCATTCGGTCACTGTACAAATGACATTTCCTACTACCGGAATACCACCGAAAAGCAGCACAAACGGAGATAGATAAAGTAAAAGAGTGAATACGGGTATCATAATAAGATTTGCAGGTATTGACAAGGATGATATAAATCCAAATTTCAAAAAAGTGACAGGGAGTGTGAATAAAACAATAACACCTGTACCTAAAATTCCAAGTGGTATAAGCTTAATTTTACTACCCCGTTCACTATAGATTGTAAGATGTAAGCATATAGCACAGCCTATAACTGCCAAAAAGGATAAAAGAAGCCCGAGGGAGTAAACCGAATAAGGTGAGAAGATACATATAATAGATACCGAAGCAAATATTCTTGTAATAAAATCCGATTGAACCCTAAACATAAACAAAAGATAGTATATGCTTAGCATAATGGCAGCACGCATTACCGATTCCGAAAAGCCAGTCAGGGCAACAAACAGCCAAATCACCACTGTGGTAAGAATATATTTTAGCTGCTTTTTTATTTTGATTTTTCTGAAAAGATGGCTGACAACAGCAGCTAAAATGGAAAGATGCATACCGCTAAGTGCAAGAATATGGCTGATTCCAAGACGTGCATAATCCCTGCTGTCGCTTTCAGATATCCCGCTTTTGTCTCCTAAAAACAATGCACAAATTACCGAGGACGTGTCGCTGCTTACTCTGTTTTTTATAATTTCCGAGTATTCTCTGTTAAGCTTTTTAAAGAAAATTTTTACATTACTGTTATCACGGGATACAACATCAAATTCAAAGCATTCTGCCACAAGGAGTATTCTATCCTGCTTGTGACGTGATAAGGACTCAAAGCCGGTATCCTCAGTAAGCTTACTTAAGTAGATATCGGCTGACAGTATGTCGCCAAGCTCCGGCTCACTATCGTAAGTTACAAGAGCTACCTTAATATCAAGCTCCTCAATATAGCCTATATACCCACAAAGAGTTTCGCTTTCGTATGCTACATCCTCTATAAGTATTTCGTATGTGCCGTCTGCTCCGTCCAGCTTATCTGCCTTTGCCTTATCTGTATGGAAGAAGCCGATAGCTAAGCCACCGCATAAAACCAAGGCTAAGGAAATGGGAATTAAATAGGTAGCTATTTCCTTAAAAATATTCCTTTTCGCCCTGTAAATAAAAATCAAAGCAAATAGAGACGCAAAAACACCTACGCATATTTCAGTAATATATGCGTAAAATTCGAAATCATATGAAAGATAAAGAAGCACAAGAAATATAAGGCACCCAAGTGCCAAGGGTCTATGCTTGAATATGCTCATGATGTCTCCTGCCTTGAATTTCAAACGTAAAAAGGGTGTCGCAAAGCAACACCCTTTTGATTTGCTAGATTAATTAGATCTCAGCGAAGTACTTGATTGTACGAACCATCTGGCTTGTGTAGGAGTTCTCGTTATCGTACCAAGAAACTACCTGTACCTGATATGTGTCGTCATCAATCTTGGATACCATTGTCTGTGTAGCATCAAAGAGTGAGCCGTAACGCATACCGATAACGTCAGAAGAAACGATTTCATCAGTATTGTAACCGAAGGATTCTGTAGCCTGAGCCTTCATAGCTGC
>JAFTHF010000001.1 GCA_017457545.1 Clostridia bacterium | reverse complement strand
GCATGAATATGTTGACCGTGCTAAGAGTGGCCGTAGTGATAATCGTGAGCAATTCCAGCAGATGCTTAAAGATACAGCTAAAAAGCAATTTGACGTTATTATACTGTGGAAGGTAGACCGCTTCGGGCGTAACCGTGAGGAGATCACTCTTAACAAGTATAAGTGCAAAAAGAACGGCGTCCGGGTAGAGTATGTTGCTGAAACAATCCCTAACACTCCTGAGGGCGTTATCCTTGAGAGTGTACTTGAGGGCTTTGCAGAGTATTACAGCTTGCAGCTCTCTCAGAATATCCGCAGAGGTCAAGCAGAGAGCGCCGAAAAGTGCCAAAGCACGGGCGGCAATCGT
Source organism: Clostridia bacterium (assembly GCA_017457545.1). The sequence continues at coordinate 46,789 of JAFTHF010000001.1, read as the reverse complement.
CCTATGGGATATTTGACAGGTCCAGATAAGCGGTTTATCCTTGATCCTGATACAGCGCCCACAGTTAAAATGATTTTCGATATGTACGCTGCCGGTAGTACGGTAACAGAGATCATAAACCACCTCAACGGCTTAGGACTGCGTAACCGCAAAGGAAAAGCCTTTACAAACAACAGCCTGTATGCTGTCCTGAAAAACGAAAAGTACACGGGTGTTTATCTGTATAAGGACAAACGCATTGAGGGTGGTATGCCCCGTATCATAGATGATGACACCTTTTGGAAAGTACAGGAAATGCTGAAAATCAATAAACGCGCTCCGGCTCATAAGTGGAGCAAGGCAGAGTACCTGCTTACCGATAAGCTGTTTTGTGGTAAGTGCGGCTCAGGTATGATAGGTGAATCGGGTACAAGCAAAACGGGTGCTAAGCACAACTACTACTCCTGCTCTAAGAAAAAGCGCTTTAGAGAGTGCGATAAAAAGTCTATCCGGCAAGCTGTTGTGGAGGAGCTTGTCATAAACGCCACGGTAGATCTTCTGAAAGATGATGAGCTGTTAGAGTTTTTAATTGAGAACACATGGCAATATTATCAGGCTCAGGATGAGAGTCAAGAAGAGCTGAACGCTCTCCACCGGGAATTAGAACAGACCGAAAAGGCTATATCAAACCTCATTACCGCTATTGAGGCAGGTATCTTGAATGATGCTACCAAAAAGAGAATGGCAGAGCTGGAGGCTCAGCAAAAAGACCTGTTAGCCGCCATAGCTGACAGAGAGATAGCTAAGGGATTCCATATCACACGGGAGTATGTAGATTTCTTTTTCCGTCAACTCCGGGACAGAGATTACACGGACAGAGAGGTACAGAAGCAACTCATAGCTACCTTTGTAAATTCGGTGTTCCTGTATGACGATCACCTAAAGCTCAATTTCAATTTCAGCTCTGATAGCCGCATTATTTCTCTATCTGAAGCAGAGGCAGCAGACGCAGGAGAAGTGTTCGTACACTGTGCGTCTTGCTCCACCATAACGCATAGATACGAACTCTGTATAACATGGTACAAGTCCGTATTTGCAATCGACATAGAAATACCGCAGAGGAAATAAGCCCTCTGCGGTATTTCTTATTTGCTGGTAACTTGCCGCTTATTATCATTCGTGGTTATAAGACACCGAAAATAGCGGTTTTTAAGGCTCTAACGATCATAAATGGGTGAAATATGCACGTTAGCTTATTTGCCGGTAACTTGCTGAGTTATGAAATAAATAAAGAAAACAACTCAAAATTTTACTTGTTTCTTCACTTCTTGCATTTAAGTTAAGAACATTTTAATTACTGCGCTGTGTAACTTTCAGTCAACAAAGGTACACCGGCGAAGATCCCAAATGCCGAAATAGTAACCGTCCATACTGACTATGCAGCGGTTGAAAATCGTGAGCTTGAGAGTAACGGTGTGCTTCTCAAGGTCATAACCTAAAAGCTCCAGAGCCTTAGAGATTTGTTTTTCTATTGCTATCACCCTGTATATCTTTTCAAGGGTGATAGGCTTTTTAATGCTTATATTAGTCTGTTTCATTCTGCATCTGTCCTCCTACCATTTTAGCGGTAAAATTATTTTCTTGGCAAGCTAAATCTAAGAGCGTATCAACTGCTGGGGAGCGTATATCTTTTTCAAAAGCAATAAAAACAAGTGATGCAAGAAAACGTGTTGAAGGCGTAGTACAAAATATCGTGAAAAAACTCTCAAAATCAGAAGCTCCCATTTTATGCACCCACACATCCTCCCAAATATCAAGCTCTTTATGACAGGCGCTACAAAGCGGAGCAAGATTACTTTCCTCATTCGTTCCGCCGTGGACTATGGGCTGTATGTGGTGTGCTTCGTGAGCCAGACCACCACAGCGGCTACAAATAGGATGACTCTTAATAAATCTTCTTTGGATTTTGTTAAAATCTTTACGGGTTGTTTCACGTTCCATTATCTGTCCTCTTTCTCCTTGATAAAATCTAAAATCGTGTATCTAATATCACGGCGGCAGTGCAGGCCTGCATCAGAACAGAGCCAAATTATAGTAACCAATTCATCAAGGCTACAGCCGTTCCTATTTGCATAAAACAGCTTTTCGTACTGTTCGTTGCTACCTTCGGTAAACCAATTATGCTTAATGCAGAGAGTCCTTAAATCCTCATTGTTGATAATCTGTGCCATTTTGTGATCCTCCCTTAGTGTTCTCCTTCTTGATAGAATAGGTCTGTCCTGTACAATTCGGCTCTGTCGCCAACGGGGGCTTCCGCCCCGTATGGTATATCGTTTTCATCATGGAAGCAGTCAAGAACGAGCAGGTAATAATCCCATTCCCATTCCCTTGCTGCCTCTTTGATTTCTTCAAGAGTGAGTTTGCCTCTTCTCTTCTCAATATTAAGACGCCAGCGTCCTGATTTGTCATAATCGGTATAAACCTCAATGCCTTTTTTCATGTTGTTCTCCCTTCTTACTCTACAATGTACAATTCGTAAGCCGGTGCTTTGTTCCAATCACCGTTATTGTGTTCGACTACCGTTACCCAATAATCTCTATCGTGGAAAAAGGAAGGTACTATACAGTGCTTCAAAACTTTGCAAGTAGAAACGCTGTAATACCAATCTTTAAGAAGAGTTTTATGCGACATTGCTATTTCTTGAATAGCTTTCGCCTCTTCGTAGGACTTACAGACATACACCATCCAAGAGCTGCCATTTTCAACCTTAACTTTCATTTCAGTTTTTACGAGCTTCATAATCTGATCCTCCATTTAATCTGTAATGTACTCAATATACTCTTCGTAAGATACAAAGGTTATCCACGTCCCATTGACACAGGCGCGGTAGTAACCGTCTTTTGTGTAGCCTTCATCCATAGCGATTTGCTCCTTTGCTTTCGTTCTGTTTTCTATATTATACCGAACATTACCGACTTTGTCAAGAGGTTTATAAAGTTTTTTCTAAATGTTTTTGAAAATCTATTGACATTGTTAAGTTTTTCCTATATAATGATACTGCAATACTGAAACAGGAGGTAACAAACCTATGACTAACGCTCAGCGTATTAAAATGGCGCTTGCATATAAGGGTATGAGTGAGGCCCACCTTGCAAGAGAGCTTGATACCACACCTTCCGCTTTTAATCAGAGATTGAAAAAGGATAAGCTCACCTCTGAGGAGCTGGAGAAGATTGCCGGTATCTTAGGCGCAGAGTATAAAGCTGCGTTTGTTTTCCCGGACGGTACACAGATCGGCTGATAGCCCCCTCCCCCTAAATCATTTTTTAGGGGGTATTGTGTAGCCCGAAGAAAAATTGACACGAAAAAAAGCCCCATGAGTGCATAGTGTTACACTCACGGGGCTTTTTCCTATAAATTTCCGTATATATGGGCGCTATGGCGTAAAAACCGCTTTACTCTCTTTATTTTTGGTACTTTATTAGAAAATAGTGTAACACTGTAACACTTGTACCAAAAATGCCGATAAATCAAGGGGTTTTAAGGTGTTACAAACATAGTAACAGCACTGTAACACTGTAACGGCTTAGGTGTTACACATTCCCCAGCCGTTACAGTGTTTGTAACAGTTATTCTTTTGCTACCTCAGTTGTACTCTCAAACACCTTATTAAACTCACCAACTGCGGCTTCAATGAGCATCTTCAGCTCAATCTCAGTAATAGTAATGCCTTTTTCGGTCAACATTTCAGACACGGATTCTACAACCTTGTTGTACTTATCCTGTCCGTGCAGATCAGTGTAAAGCTGCTCTACAGCCTGTACGCAGGTTTTGACAACCGCCTTTTTGGTGGCGTCATTGACGTACTTCTGATAGAGGCTCTTTACCACAAAGCCGATATAACCGGCAATAGCGGTAAAGATAGCGTAGAGAATCTGCATACCGTAGTTTGCGATAAACTCAGAAATAAAAGCGTTCATAGTAGATACCTTCCTTATTATTTATTTGCACAGTTCGTTTACACGCTTCTGCACAGCGCTGTAGTTGTACCCGGCAGCGGTGAGCTTCTGCTTACGCTCAGCTCCGTTGCCCCACTTGCCCTTGATAACCTCTTTTGCGATTTCGTCAATAGACTTTTTCGCAGCCGTGGTGGCGGCAACGGCAGTGCCGGTAGCGGTAGTGATATAAGCACTGAAGCCCTTAGCCTTGACCTTCTTGAGCATAGCTTCAGCGTTAGCCTTGACGGAATAAGCACCCACCTGAATTTTGTAGAGTCCGCCTGCCTGTACCATATAGGTATCAAAGCCGGCAGCCTTTACCTTCTTGAGCTGAGCGTCTGCGTTGGACTTAACTCTGTAAGCACCGACCTGAACACGGTACAGCACCTTAGGAGTAGCAGGAGCAGTAGGCTTTTCCTCTTCTGCCATAGCCGCTTTGACGTCCTTCCTGAAGCCGTCCATAGTATAACCGGTCTTGAGCTGAGTCCACAGATGCTCAGGATCGCCGTGATTGCTTGCAATACCTCTCTTGTGGCCCTCCTTATGACTGATGATAACACCGTCAGCCAGAGGATCAAGTTTGTACTGCTTGCAGAGGAACGCAAACAGCTCAACCGCTGCCTCATAGGTGCGCTTAACCGCCGCCTTTGCGGTAGCGGTATCAGAACAGGTGAAAGTAGAGCCGCCTGTGTACTTGATACACGCAGGCTCACACATTTCAACGCCAATATGGGTGTTGTTAGAGCTGCCGCCGCCGTGCCAGCCTCTATGATCCCACGGCAAGGTCTGATAAACCTCTCCCGTGTTGGCATCAATGAAGCCGTGGACACATACCTCACGGCCATTAGCCGGAGGATTCCAGTTGTTCACAAACACCATAGCAGACGGCTGAGGACAGCCTACCGAGTGGAGCATAAGGCCCTTTACGGTGATTTTTCTGCCTGCGATATAGCAGGGGTTTTTGGTGAGGATCTTCTCAATGATTTTCAGTGCCATGTTTCAATCACTCCTTTACTGATGTTCATGGGCTTTTAAGTTGATATGCTTTTCGATCTTGTCAATGGCCTCAGATACAGGGCCGTCGCAGCCCTGCTCAGCAAGACCTTTAAGACAGGCAAGCAGTCCGTAGATAACAAGCGTCTGCTCCTCCTGTATGCCTGACTGATCTTTAATGTGCCTGTCGCGCAATTTGCGGATTTCATCATCCACTTTTTGCTCAACACGCTTGATTTCTTTTTCGGTGTGTGCTTTGTTTTTGGCAATTTCCACGTCTTGCTCTTTTTGGTGGTTGATCCACTTAAAGAGCTTCCACGCAAGAGCTACAAATGCTGAAATAGCCGCAAGCAGACTGCCACCTAAGATAATCGTCTGTGCGTCTACATACATTGGTGTACCTCCTTTACTCAGTAGTTACAGCCTTCCAGCCTGCCGGATAAGCAGACGGCGACCATACATTGTTATCTATAACGCTTTCGTAGACAGTACCCTCAAAGCGCACTTTATCACCCTTCATATAGGGGTTAGTGCTACCGGGCTGCTCCCAATCGGGAATAACGTTAGCGTCAGGGATAAGGACCTTTGCAAACAGACTTGCTGCCGCTGTGGGCGTCCAGTCTGCCTGAGAGGTATGATCCTGCAATACTGAGTACAGAGTGCCGTTGTATTGTACACGCTGTCCTGCGGTATAGGCGGTGTTAGCCTGCCACGCAGGAAACAGTGTTACAGCGGTAAGAGCCTCATTATCAGTGAGGCTCTGTACGCCTTTTTCAATGAGAGGGCGGAGCTGCCTTGCTAAATCGCTAAGTTTCATTTACTCCACCCCCAAAATGATTTTTGCTGCCTGCAATTCATCTGTGAGGGCTTTGTTACTCTCTACAAGAGCAGCCACAGTACCCTCCAAATCTTTGATACGGAGGCGCATAGCGGTTGCAGACATTACCTCCTCCGTAGGTGTTTCCGGCGTTTCGGTTTCTCCCGTGTCAGGCTGTTCCTCAGAGCCGGTGTTATCCTCCACCGTTTCCCCAAGCTCCAGCTTTTCCCTCAGCTCCTCATACTCTTCAGCAGTGATCTCCACAGCCTCAATAGATTCATAGCTGCCGGGAAAGTCCTCAGGCAGACGGTTAAGCCAATCGACACGCCAAATGTTGTTGCCGTCTGAGGATTGAATAAACTGACCTTCCACAGCTTCACAGGCAAGCATAATATTGTGCTTGCGCTGCCATTTGAGGAATACGTGGTTTACGTCAATAACCTCTCCGTCTTTAATGACCTTGTAGTAAATCATGCCTTTACTCCTTTCATCCTGTAGTTATTGAAAAAGGTGTTATACCTTTGGATTATACTTTTACGCGCACGGTAAGTCCGTGCGATTTTCACATATCCCAGCCAAGACTTGAAGGCTACGAAAACGTCATCAAGCGTCATTCGTCCCTCTTTGACTTTTCTTACAAATTTCTTCAGCTTACGGCGCATACGGACAATACTTGCCTTTGCGATTTTCTTAATCACGTGGCCCGTCTTTGTTACCTTGTACCGTATCTTTAGAAATGTGAAGCCCTGTGTAGCTTTCACAATACGTGTCTTTGCCTCATTCAGACGCAGACCGAGAGCCGAAGCAATCTCAGCGAAAACTGACAGCACTTTTTCAAGAAAAGATTTGTCTTTGTGGAGGATAACGCCGTCATCCATATAGCGGATATACGGCTTGATACTGAATACCTCTTTTATAAGGTGATCCAGCTTGTTAGGTGCGACAAGTGCCATAATCTGAGATATTTGACTACCCAGTGTGATACCGACACCCTCCATGTTCCGCAGAGCCTCAGCTATGCGGTTACGCTCCTTTTCGTCTTTGATAAACCTTAGTAGGCTCTCTTTGTATTTGCGTATGATCCTCATAACAAGGTCAATAATTCGACTGTCAAAGCACTGCGGCTTCATAGTTTCAAAGCACAGGCTGTGCCGGACGCTATCGAAAAAGCCCTTAAAGTCAAAAGTTGCAATGTAAAAATCAGTACCGCTTTTGCGGATTTGCTGCTGTAAATGATAATCTAAGCGCCGTCTGGCAAAGCTAACGCCTTTGTCCTTTATACTTGCAGGATTATCATAAATTAAAGTAGGCTGCAAAGTAGGCATAAGAGCATCATCACACAGGCAACCCTGTATTACTCTTGATTCAATATCTACCATTTGAATATTTCTGAGCTTGCCCCTCTCAGTGAGCGTCATACTGCGTACCTTAAAGGAGTCCGGCAGTCTGCCGGCACTTATGCACTGCTTAGCCCTGTAGTTTTTCACAACGGCGTGAGAAACATAGGCTTGCACACTGCCTTTCCAGCTTGTACCGCGCACACGCTTGTTAAGAGATTTCTGTAGGTGCTGAAGCGTAACAACGCTATCAAAATCACCGTACTGCTTAGCTCTTTCCATATCCCTATTGAGCTTTCTTTGCTTATCACGTGCTATACGTGCTTGTATTCGTTCATTGTTTGTCAATGCTATTCCTCCAAATAAAAACACCGCAGACTGAGGCTCAAGTGCCTCAGCCTACAGCGTTGATCGTCTACTCCCGTCCTGCTGATATAGTAAGCATTGTCTGGCAGGTAGGCAGTGCCGGAAATGAAACAGAGGATAATGCTCAATCCTCTGCCATGCAAGAAGCGTCCTTCCGACTGCATCAGGGCCACCGACGCGGCGTAGTCAGCTTAAAGCAGCCGACTGTATATTTACCACTTTACCGTGGAGGGCTGTATTCTCCTTCTCATAATTTTTATATCTCTTCACCCTTATACATGGTTACTCTAAATTTGAGAATCGGGGGCGGACCGCATTGCTGTTGCTGGCGTTGTTGCCGTTGTTGTTGACGTTGCCGTTGTTGTTGACATTGGCAAAGTTCGTGGTGTTGCTGGTAGAAGCATCACGCAACCAATAGTTGTTCGCAGAATAGAATACCGCCCGTGAGGTTTTAAGTCAGCGAAGAAAACCGCTTACGATCTGACACAATGACACTGTGTACCAAAGTAATACACTCATCAATCAGTGCAGACCATTCCACCATGACATTTTCGCTGGGCTGACTTATGTTCCACAATGCGTATAGCGGACGTTGCAAGTGGTTAAGTGAGTCCAGACTATGCCGGAGGTGCTTTGTTCTGTTGAGATATTCCGCCTTTGTTTCGGGAATTTTAGAATTACCGAAAAGTGCAGAGGTAAAGGCGTTATCAACGGAGCGCTTAATATCGTCCAGCAGGTAGTCCTTCAGATATAAAGGCTCATGTGCGATTTTCCCGTATGTGTACCTCTGAAGCTCAGACAGCTTTTTAAGAAAAGCCGCTTTTTGTATCTGTTCATAAGGTAATACCTTAATCATGTTAAATTTTCTCTCCTCTCTGAGTACGCCGATAATTAAAGCGGATTCACGATTTAGCAAATCCACCCAACACTGCATTGAGGAGGGCTTGTAGCTGAGCAAATTCCAAAAGCACCATAACGGAGCTTGTAGGCTCTGTATCGTATCAAGTGCATTATGGAGAAGCTGCACCCTCAGGGCGTATCTTTGAGGATCGCTTGCAGTCTGCTCATTTGCATAGATAACATCACGGCAGATACTCCCGGTCAGCTCATAAAGGTCAGGACAGATAAACTTCTTATAGCGGTTAGGCACGTGAGATATTCTTTCGTGCGTATGCTTTTTCAAAGTTACTGCCTGTCTTTCAAATTCAGAAAATGCTATCTTACGCTTACTTCTGTGTACAGACATAAAAACCTCCATGTGATACCCATAATATCCGCCCGGACTGACGCCGGGCGGATACCAAAGGATTTTTTAGATAGAGAAGCGGGGGCGGACCGCACCGCTGGCGCTGGCGGTGGCGCCGCCGCTGCTGACGAGGCCGCTGTAGTAGACACCGGCAAAGTACGTGGTGTTGCCGGTAGAAGCATCACGCAACCAATAGTAGCTCGCAGACAACCATTCGCCCTCATGCCAAATTTTACCGATAGAGCTGTTGCCGGTATCAACCCACACATCACCCTCTTTAACTTTGTGGCCCGAAACAGACGTAGGATCGTTGCTTTGCGTATAGAAGGTGGCGTCCTGAGGAATAGTAACGCCCCTAAATGCAATACGGGACTGATTGGAGGTAAAGTAGGTAATGTGATTGCCGGAGTAAACCCACGGCTCATTTGTTGTGCCGGACATTTCACGGTAGTTAGGCAATGTTACCTTATCAACACAGGCTTGCAGCTCAGTAGACGCATCACCGGCAGTCTGCTGTACGGTGATAGGCTTGATAATCTGTCGCCACTGGATAGGCAGAGCATCATAGAATCTACCGTTAAGCCAAGCACGGAGAGGCATAGCCTCCCAGCCGCCCGTTGTAACGTTGGAGGTGTTCATTTGCTTTGTAGTACCAAGAGAGCTTGCAAAAATAAAGTCAAGGCTTGTTTTTCCGCCGCCCTCCATAGTGTAAGCACCGCCCACGGAGGCAACCTCAAGGTCATAAACCTTACCGGGCCAAGCAACAATTTTGCGGCACTCTGCATCTCCAATATCGCCGTAGTAAATCTTGCAGAGGTGCAAGACGCCCTTAGCGTAGTTGGTGATAGTGCCGTCCTCATTTTTGTTTGCACCCAGCGTCAGTGTAGCAGTTGTATCTGTCGCAACGCTCTTATTGATGACCGAGTAGCCGATTGCATTTTCATAGCAACGGGAGGCGTAAGCCGTTGCGGTAAGCTCACCCTTGACGTGGCGGAGTACCATAATTTCACGGTTGACGCCACGATTAGTACCGAGGCTGTTTACACCCCAGCGGAGAGAAGGTCCAGAGTTGTAGCGGCACTGGAAGCCGTTAAAGCTGCTCTCATCCATACAGCCCACCATTACCTGATCGTTAGTGGCGTCCTTAAAGGTACAATCCACAACGATAGTCCAAGAGGTATCTTCCTTGAGGAGCTGGATGCCGGTATCTTCGTAGGTCAAGCCGTCAAATACCTTCTCCTCTGCTACCACTTTGGAGTTGATATTGCCGTAGTTAGGAATATAACCCATTTTGATAGGTGTACGGTCCTTGAGGACAGCGTAATCACTCATTTTAGCCAGTCCTGCCACTGCCGCCTGTCTGAGTCCGTAAATCTGTACGGCGCTCATTGCTGAGAGGTCAGTACCAACAGCAGGAAGGGCGGAAATGTTGTCATAGATAGCTGTTACAGTCATATCCTCTACAACGCAGCCGGTACACTTATCCCATTCTCTAAACAGGTAGTAAGCAAAGACGCTCTCATACTGTCTGTAATAGGGAGTTTCACCGCTGTACACAACCTCAGTGCCGTACTCAGTAGTCTGTGTATCAAGGATAGAGCCGTCAATGTTCTTCCATGTAACAGTGTAAGTACGGGGAGTTTCTGTATAGGTTGCAACAATGGTAGTGTTCGTGCTGATAGAGGCAAAGCCCTTATCCCAGCCGTTGTAGGTATAAACAGTGGAGGCGGAGCTTTCTCTTGTAGGAGTGCTGATATAGCCTTCCTCAACAGGATCAACCGCGCCGCTGCCGGACAGAATGTACTGAGTGTGCAACACCTTACCGTCATAGTTTACGAAAGTAACGGTGTACTGCTGAATGATCTGCTGATACTCAATATTGAGGTCAGGATAACAAGCCTGAAGCTGAGCATACAGGGCGCTACCCAAAGCAGAGATTTTAACAGTGCCGGTAATGTGCGGATATGCCGTTTTATCATCAGAGAGAACGCCGTTATTGTTGAGGTACTTACCCTGTGCCGCAGTGCTAACAAGCTGCTCCAGCACGGAGGTATCATCTCCCAAATCAGCGTTTACGCCGATAATACGAATACCGCCCGTAAACTGTGCGATACGGCCTTTGATAATATCAAGAGCCGGGATAATAGGTGTATTCTCAACACGGAGAGTGTTGATGTTCTCATAGCTCTCACAGCTAAACTCTGTCAAGCCTGTCTGATTTTGAGCAGTGAGGTTTGTAACAGCAGGAAGGTGAAGAACGGAGAGCAAGCCGCCGTTAGGCAGGCTAACAAAGGCAATGCCGCTGTTCTTAGCATATACCTTTTCAATCAGTCCGTTTTTGGTGAGGTCAAGCGTACCTGTCAAAGACACGCAGCCGCTTACATTGATTTCAGTAAGCAGGGCGCAGGCGCTTAAATCGAGGGCAGACAAACGGCCATTTGTATAACCGCTTGCAGTGCTACCGATAATCAGCTTCTTCAAGCGTGTAGCTTTTGCAAGCTGTACCTCATACGGACGGAAGGCGGAAATATCGCCTATGTCAGTCAGGTCAGATGCAGAGTAGAGATACACGGTATCAGATGCACCCACGTTGCCGGTGTTCTTAATGGTAGTGCGGTTTCCTGCAAATACCTTACCATTGGTAACATACACGCTGCCGGAGTCGCCGTACTTAACAGCAAGATAGAGAGCCTGCATAGCCTCAAGGGTAATACCTGTGTCAGCCTGTGCGACGTCAACGCCTGCACGGAAGTTGATATTATCGTTGAGGAATTGTGCTGTCTGGTACTTAGAATACATCATGTGAGAGCGAGAGTACATAAAATCGCCCTTCTGATAGATTCTGTCGCCGCGCTGAATGTACTTGTACTGCGAGGTCTGAATGAAGGTAGGATCAGTTTCACTTACGGAATAATCCCAATATCCCTCAGTCCACGGATCGTGATACTTGTAGGACATATCACGGTTTACAACCGCAGCACACATCATTTCCGTGCTTTCGGTAATGTGTGTTCTGTAGAAGTTCTCATAGTTCAAGCCATTAGTGGCAAGCTCCTGTACCTTTGTTTTAATATCGGCGGCCATAGCCTCCTCAAACATCAGCCAGAAGTAGGACTGATAGCCGTTAAACTGATAAGAGCCGTTAAGCTGGTAGTCCCACTCTGCGTAGTACGGTACACGGAGGTAGCCGGAGTTCTCAGCACCGAAGCAGCTATCAAGGTCATACAGATCAGTGAGCCACAGTGCAAATGTGGAGTTCTCCCAATCAATCTTTTCAAAGTCAACCTCACCCGTGCTACTGTCGATAATATCGCTCAGCGCCGTAACGGAGGGATCAGTGAATACAAGATTTTCAGCCTTGACGTTTTCGCAACGCAGGAACATATTTTTTGCTCTGTTATCTGCGAGGGCGGTAAACTCAATAAACGCATAGTAGGTCAGGGCGCGGTTTCTGTTAAAGTGCTTATCAAATTCATTGATAAAGATAGCTTTACGATACTCACGCTCTGTATAGTAGCTCTTGCCGTTGTAGGTATAAGGCTCAGACAAAACCTCAGTAGAGGCAGTCCAGAAATTAGCTCTACGCAATACCCAAGTGAAAAGCACCTGAATATAATCGTAGTTAGGCTCAAGCCCTGCGTCCTTCAGGTCGCCCTGATCCGGGTAACAGGATTCAAGAGCGCCCACAACGGACTTATTGTAGATAGAGGCGGAGGCGTCTGTTACCTCAAGCAGTCTGTCAGACTGGAAAAGGCAAATATCGTGAGTGTTATTCAAAAACTCCCACTTTTGACGGGTAGTATTATTGCCCGTGTCGCCTGCACACTCCAAACCAAAGGATTTAGAGTTGCCCTTATCGTTATTCAGCATACCGTCGCCGGCAAAGGTGATAACGCCCGTTTCAGGATCTTCAAGGAACAGCAAACAACGGAAGCCGTAAATGGTATTTTGGTATCTGCTGTCCTCCTGCTGAGCTACGGACAAATCAGTAAACAGAGTATCTGCCACATTTGCGTTGAGGGTGTTTGCGTGGTCGGTAGACATATAATCTATCTTATAGCAAAGGGTACTCTCAGGAATAGAGAGAGGATTGCCCTGTGCATCACGGCCCTTTAACGCATACTTGACTTTACCGCTTGCGTCAGCAAGGTAAAATTTGTAGTTCTTACGCATGAATTTCTGCGAAGAAGTACCCTGTACCTTAGAGGAGCAGTACCACTGACCTTCTGAATCCTGACCGAGCAGAGCAAACTCAGTAACATAGCCGCCGTTGCCGTCAGGCTTTGTCAGAACAAGTCCGCCGTACTTACGCTGACTCTTATAGTTAGACAGCTCACCCGTAACCTTTAAGCAGGTGTACTTTTTGATTGCCTTGCTATAATCAACGTCCCCGTCATCAGTCAAAATATCGTTGTCAGCCGCAACAGCTAAACGCTCTTTAATGGTAGGCATAGCAGCTATAGCGTTTTGTCTTGCTTCAGCTTCTTTCAGCCCACGATTATAGAGGCGTACACTGTAGAGGTCCACAATGCAGGTGTTATTACCGATAACAATATAACTGCCCTGAGTAAAGCGGTCATTTCCGTCATACGGAATAGACTTAGCGTACTTGCCGTTAAGGTAGATGCTGATACACTGTCTGCCGTCAGGTGCAATAGCCTCAATAACAAAGGCAAGGTGAATACGCTTGTTAGGCTGCAAATAGGAAGCGGCAATGTTCTCCTCATTCTCAATGAAGCCGGTACTGTCAAGCTGTACCTTAGCACCATTAGCAGATAAGAGGTAACAAACCTGAGGCGTAACAACAAAGCCAATATCATTAGCCATACACTTAATGATCTCAGCGTTTCTGTTAGTAACCTCACGCACGGTAAAGACAAACTCAATGGTACGGCCATTGGTGGTAACAGTTGCGCCTGTCGCACTCTCAAGCCTTACCGTCTGTCCGTTCTCATCCGTGTAACTTGTCTGGAATATCGGCAGCTCAATAGTGTGCTTTGCCGCACCGCTGATACGGAGAGCAACACCGTTTTCAGTGCTGATATAACCGTTGGAGGCATAGTTGAAGCCGGTATTTACCGCCTTAATCTTTGTAGCAGTACCCGTAGAATCGGTATAATCAAAGCCGTACTCAGCGCGGTCAGAGTCATTGTTGCTGTGTCCGCTGGACTCATAAGCATATACAAGTCCTGTTTCCACCGGCTCAATGTTGTACTCAGAGCTACCGGCATTGACTGTGATCTCAAGAGTAACCTTAGTAGAGCCGCTGGAGAGTTCCACGTAGGCAGTTCCAGAGGCAGGGTACTCAGAGGTAGACCAAGTCTTTACGGTCTGATTTTCTACGTCTACAAGCTCAGAGGAGGCGTATTCTACCTGCTCCTCACCTTCAACAGCATACAGACGGATTTTAACACTGTCCGTAGTTTCCTGACCGGGAGTGTAAGCTACCCAATCAACCTTGATTTCATCACCGTAGTCAACGGCGGTCAAGTCCTTAGATACACCAATCATAGGTGCAGAGCTTGAGCCGTTATCAAACAGGATGATATTGTGGAGAACGTTAGAACGTGCGCCGTCTGCGGTTTCAAAGTAGTACATGAGGTCATGCACACCGTAGGCGTATTTGCCTACAAGGTTGATAGGCTCAGTGAGTGCTACTTTGTTGCTTGTACCCACATCAACGGTGTTATAGAGCTTGCCGTCAATGTAGAAATAAACCACTTTTGCAAGGCCCTTACCCACACACTGATAGGTAAGAGTGGTATTGCCTGTAAACACCGAAGTAGAGAGGCTGTCAGAGGGAAAAGCCGGGGTAAGAGATTCAATATAAGCCTCAACACACTTAACAGTAAAGGTAAGCGATTTCTCAAGGCTGGACTCACCACCCACGGCAACAATTTTGACGTTGGTAGTGTTTCCGGCAGAGAGTACAGAGGTAATATCAAAGGGAATAGGCTCACCCTGAGCAACGCCGGACTTAGTAGTGAGTTCTTTGTACTCAGTTTCGGTGGAGAGTTTGTAATACACGGACAGATTACCGAGAGCCGTTGTCTGCTCACTGCCGTAGTATTCGTAGAAGCTAACCGTCAAAGAGGTCTGTGCAGAGGAAGCAACGGAAAAGCTCAAAGAGCTGCCGCCGTTTACTAAGCGGACGGAGTGAGCTGAGCCGCCACCGCCGCCACCGCTGGAAGCAAGCGGAATACCGTTTACGCTACGCTCACCCTTATAGGTAGGATAAACATAGCCGCTTTCCGCGTCCTGTTCCAGACCGAGATCGTCTTTGTCGATTGATACATTGTCAAGCTGTTCCTCCAAATCCTCAACAGCTTTTACCGCCTCATCTGCCTTTTTCTCAGCATTAGCGGCGGATTCCTCAGCTTGCGCTGCGGACTGTTGAGCCTCTGAAGAATAGCCCTGAGCTGCCTTAGCAGCACCTTGAGCCGAAGCCGCAGAGTTAGCGGCACGTGTAGCCGCCTGATCTGAGGTTGTAGCTGCCATTTCAGCACTTGAGGCTCTTTGCAAAGCCTCAGCGGATTTTGAATTTGCATCACCGGCTAAGGTTTCAGCCGCCTTTGCAGATGCCTCAGCAGCGGCAGCAGAAGCAGCCGCCCTGTCTGCATCACCCTGTACCGCTTCTTTGAAAGTGCCAAATTTCATATTGAAAGTTTCACCTTCAGACGATACAAGTAAAAGGTCATCATCTTTTGCCTCAGGCAGTGTCGCAAAATCTGCAATTCTTCTATCAGGCATTTTTCGCCCTCCTTTTGGAATTATTCAGATTACGTGGATTGCTGACCTTCCAGAGCCTCAAGCCGTGCGAGGATAGCGGTAATATTACCCTCTGCGGTAGATACTCTGCCAGACACAGCCTCCACATTAGTCTGCAAAGTTGTAATTGCGCCCTCATTCGCAGATACCTTTGTTGATAACTCAGATACCTGTGTTTCAAGGCTTGCCACTTTTTCTTGCAGGGATTTGATAGCTTCGTCCGTCTGCGTGTCCGCAGCTTTAAGCAAATCAATATCACCCTTTATGGTACTCAGCGTTTCCGTATGAGCGTCAATGCTGACCTTATGAGCATCTACGTCTGTGCGTAGGCCCTGCACCGCCTTAGCGTTTGCAGAAACAGTCTTTTGCTGTTCCGTGAGTGTTTCTTCAACGGTTTTAATTCTGCCGTCAAAACCGCCCACAGTCCCCTCTAACGCACTGATAGAGGTAGTGTGCTGAGCCACTGTTTCCTTTAAGCCTGAAACGTCTGTAGCAGTGCCACTCTCTGAGTTTTCAAGGCTTGCCACTTTTTCTTGCAGGGATTTGATAGCTTCGGTCTGATCCAGCATACCGTCTAACTGTACGGAGGCTGCTATGCGGTAGGCGTTAATTTCGTCATCATAGTAGATGCAGTTTTCCATAACGCCCTCTCCGTTGATACCCTTAAAGACAATGTTACCTTCGTTGAAAGTAACCTCTGCCTTTACAACAGAGCCGGAGGCATAAGTAGACACGGAAGCTGTGCTGACGCTCTTTTTAACGGTCAAGCCGTTTTCGGCGTTCAGCGTAACACCTGCATAATCAGTAGAACTATCCAAAACACCTTTGCTCTTCAGCTTGTCAGCTTCAGACAAAAACGGATAAGTGCGTACCATTTCATTACTGCTGGGGGCTGATATATCGGCTCTGTAGTCAATATCAAGAGATAAGGTCATTGTGTAAATAACACTGCATACCTTATCGCCGATTTTTACCCAATCGCCCAGCTCTACAGCAGGATCATAGCAGGCTTTTGTAGCTGTGTACGGAGAGTACACTAAGCCGTTGAAAGTGTCATACAGAGCTTTGCAAACATTGGCATTTGCATACGGGTTGGATTCTACCTTAATCTCAAATCCTGTATCATCACCGCAGGAATATTCATTACCGGCTTCGTCCGTCATAAGCACCTTGCTTACTACAAGATTTTTGCCAGTGGTGATTTTACCTACTACAACAGGTACATTGATAAGCCCTCCTATTGCATCTGCGCTGCCGTCTTTACCCCATACAAGATAATAGCCGTCAGAGGTAACAATAGGATTATATTTCTCATCTGTAATATGCCTGTAGATAGGAATGAGAGAGGATGCCGCCTCACCGGGAGCGTCCGGCTGTACCTCAACACGCTCTTTGCCTGTGAGCCTGTAAGCCAGCCTATAGTTTCCACCCGTCATAATGGTGTTGTAGTCCTCATCAATGATATTGAATGTATCATCAGGACTGTTGATAATCGGTATAAGTCTTAACAGGTTTTCTTCTGTGATAATCCAGTTTCCGCCGTGTACTGCACCGATAAAGCCTAAAACCTGTTGCATAGTGCGTCCAGAGGGATAAGGTACTAAATAATCAACGCCGACATTGATCCTTGTACGGGGATCAATGCCGACGCCGATTCTTAGCGCTATTTCCTCTACGCAGGTTATCATAGGTTTAGGCCATTCCTCCTCACTGTCGGTTTCGTCAACATACATTTGACCTGCCTTCAGCATGGAGTCATAACAAGTAAGCGTTATCAGGTTTTCGTTTACCTCAGGCATATCAATATAGAATTTGCCAAAGTCCATAAACTCACTGTACTGCTTACCGTCAGTGATACGCGCTTTAATGATAACCGGGCTGCTGGTATCAATCACATCATCTGTCATAACTGAGAGCTGCAAAGTTGCAGAGGTACAGTTGCCTACAGACAAAGGATCAGACAGCAAAGCACGGTCAATCTTAGGCGCTGTTATCGCTGTGTAGGTTTTATTGCCGATTACTGCGATAGACTCAACACGGAATTTACCACGGGCGGCAAGTTTAGTCCAGATTTTACTCCTATGCCGCATGGTATCACCTCTCTGTCAGGTTGAATGTAACGCCGTCATAAACAGTCCTGCCGCCTATGTACCTCTGTACGCCCTCATTGATAGTGGAGCAGTAGTAGGTACGCTCAACGTGTCTGTTTTGCTTAGGATCGAGCATAATAACTGTAACGTAGTTATCGTCTGCATACATATCCTGCTCAATTTGAGCCATAACAGCCTCATCCAGCCTGTCAAAAGTAACAGTCCATTTTACCTTAGTAGCAATCCTTGAACGGTACATAAGCCCGTCAAGGAGGTTGCGTCCGCTGCCGTCTGAGTCAAGGTCATTACGGGTAGGCTTCAAGCCTTCCTCAGCCAAATACTGTGTATAGTCATGGCCGTTGATCTTAAATATCGGTCTACTCACGTCCGCACCTCCCTTACTTAGTTATCAACGGGGACTTACCACTCATCATGGTACGTCTGTTGATTTGCTTAATAATACTTGACGTCAAGCTGTTTTCGTCCAGATTGACAGTAGTACCGCTATACTCCTGAATTGCGTCCACAATGGCCGCAGTTGCGTTTGTAACGGACTGAATAATGATAGAGCCTAATTCTTCATTAGATGCCTCTATAGCACCTGTAACGCCGTTTCCGCCGCCGTTGGTAGCAGCAGATACGCTGTATGGTGTTACACTACCCGTAGCAACCGCAGGGACAGCAAAGCTAACACCGTTTGCGATAGCTTGTAGTCTGTCAAGCAGATTTGTAAAGCTGTTTGCAATAGTATCAGAGAAGCCGGTAAGTGCAGAGTCCACTTTTCCCGTTTCCACTGCGCCCATAGCATAATCTCCGCCCTGAATTTCTCCAGAAATAGCGGAAGCCATATCAGACACAGCCCCTATAGCCTTACCTTGATTATCTTTAATGCCCTTAGTCATTAAGTCGATCATATCAGGCATATAGGTATGGAAATTAGACAAAGGACCGTCCTCAGGCTCAGAGAAGCCTAAGAAGGATTTAATTTTGTCTGCAACGCCCTTAACAGCATTTTCAACGGTACTCTTTGCTTTCGAAATACCGTTTGCCATGTTGTCGCAGAGGTCTTTACCCCAAGTAGGAGCGCTATTTTTCAGGTTGTTAAAGGTATTTGTAACTGTACTCTTTATGCTTGAGAGCTTATTAGATACAGCCGTTTTGGTGTTCTCCCATGCCGAAGAAACAGTGGATTTGATATTGTTACTTACGGTAGAGGCAGTGGACTTTATGGAGTTCCATGCCGCGCTTGCACTTGACTTTGCCCCGTTCAGATTTCCTGTAATAAGGCTCTTGACGCCGGACCAAGCATTAGAAACAACGGACTTTACTCCTGCGCCTATCGTGGAGGCGTTGGTTTTTATAGAGTTCCATGCCGTAGATGCCAAAGTCTTAGCGTTGTTAAGGTTAGTGCTTATGCTATTTTTAATGGAGGACCACGCAGAGGACACGCCACTTTTTATGGAAGATCCAATAGTAGAAGCTGTAGTCTTAATGGAGTTCCAAGCTGTGCTTGCAAGCGTTTTTGCGTTATTCAGGTTAGTGCTTATGTGGTTTTTAACCGAAGTCCAAGCCGTAGACGCTGCGCTTGCAATATTTGAGCCGATAGTAGAAGCGGTAGACTTGATAGAGTTCCAAGCCGTAGACGCTGCCGCTTTCGCCTCATTAAGTTTAGTGCTTACCGTGTTTTTAACGGAAGTCCAAGCCGTAGATACCCCGTTTTTCACGGCAGTGCAGGCGTTTGAAACACCCGTTTTTATGCCATTCCAAGCGTTAGATACCGTATTTTTAATGCCGGACCAAGCAGTAGAAGCCCCCTGCTTTATGCTCTCCCAAGCATTGCCTATAGTCTGTTTCAAAGAGCTAAGAGCGTTGCTGAAGAAGCCCGTAATGCTGCTCCAAAGATTCTTGATACCGTTGAGCAATCCTTCAATCAAAAAGCCGCCCATTTCAGCCATAACAGTAGACGGAGAGTGAATACCAAAGGCATTTTTGAATCCGTTGATAAAAGGATCGAATATGTGAGTTTTAATCCACGTACCGATATTTTTAATACCGTTCCAAATGCCATTAAGCAATCCCTGTATGACGTTTCCGCCTGCTTCGTCTATGTACTTGCTGAAGTAGTTTTTAGTGCTTTCAAATGCAGATTTGAGGGATTCCCAAAGGGATTTTGCAAATCCTACTATCAAAGATACTGCACCGGCAAGAGCGTTGCCTAAGAGCTGGAAGGCTTTAGAAATGATACCGCCCCAATCAATGTTGGTTATGATACCAATAATGCTGTTCCACAAATCACTGCCGAGCTTGCCCCAATCGAGATTTTCAGCAAAGCCAATTAAGAGGTCAAGAGCAGCCTTGAGCAGATCACTGATACTGCCTGCAAGGTCGCTTATCAAGCCCACCCAATCAATGCTATTTATTGCATCTGCTATGCCTTTACCGAGGGACGCCCAATCAAAAGCAGTGATAGCGCTTCTCAGTGTAGCTATTGCCCTGCTTAGTCCTGTGGAGAGGGTTGTACCGAGCTTGCCCCAATCTATGCCGGACACAATGCCGTTAAGGTGCTGTGCTAAGCCTGCTGCAAGTCCGGGCCAGTCAAACTCTGTAAGGACTAAGAAAATAGTGTTAATTGCAGTATTAAATCCTTGAGCGCAGGTATCGCCTATGAGCTTCCAATCTACTGTGTGAACAAGAGAATTAAAGCCCTGAGCAACACCCTTGATACCTGCTGTGATCTTAGAGCCTACGTTATCCCAACGGATAAAATCATTGACCTTTTGAACGGCGGTATTGATACCGTTACCGATAATCTCACCAATACCGGCATAGTCGCCATTCTTTAGGGCGTCCTTCAGAGAGCCGATAAAGTCCGTAATGCTGGATTCTATCGGTACTTCCTCAAACATTTCAGACGGATCAGTGGTACTTGCACCACCGCCGCCACTGTCAGAGGAGCTGTCGCTAAGGACGTTCAGCTCATCAAATCCTGCAAGCTGTTTTTGTGCCTCTTTTGCAGCCTTGCCTGTACCGCTTAGGGAGGCGGCATAGTCCTCCTGTACGGCAGTAGCCTTTGTAAAGGTCTTTGCCCCGGAGAGAGCTGCGAAGAGCTTACCAATATAGGTAAGAGCTGTAGACAAATAGCCTATCAGCTTAGTAAGAATAGGGGTTACAACAGTCAAGATAGGTGCAAAAGCCGTTGCAAAGCTGTTTTTGAGCTGTGTAAGGCCCGATTTAAGAGCTGACAAATCCGCATTTGTCTGAGAGGAATACTGAGCAAGGTTGTTAAAACCGTCCTTTACGGCTGTCAGTATGGCCATCATAATTTTGCGGAGTGCCAATCTCTTTAGCATACTACCTAAGCCGGTAAGTTTCTTACCGAGCTTGCTAATAGCACCCATACAACCGCCTGAAGATTTAGAAAACTGCTTTAACTTTGAAATACCGTTTTTCACGCCATTTACAAAGCCGGTAAAGGCTTTTTTACCTACAGCGCCGATCTTACTAAAGACTGCTCTTATCGAGTTACCAATCTGTGCAAGACGGCTTGTAGAGCCTCTTGCCGCTTCCGCCTGAGCTTTCATTTCAGCTAAGCGGTTTTTCGCAGATGCTAAAGCACTTTCAAGCTGTGTATATTCTGCTGTACTTGATCCCATTTGAAAAGCTGTACCGTCAGCTCTCATGGTGGCCTGTTCGCCCTCATATTCTGCTATCTTCCTCTTTGCGAGGTCAATATCATACTGTAAGGTCTGCCAAGCACGGGAGTTTTGCTTTACGCCCGTACTCTCCATTTTGATTTGCTTTTCTTCCAGCTTTGCGAGTTCATTTTTTGCCTTTTGGATCTCAGTAGTGAGCCACTGATAATCTTCGGTAGGCACTCTTTTACCGCCGAGGCTTTCCATTTTAGCCTCAATATCTGAGATAGTGCTTTCCAGCGCCGCAGCCTTCGCGTCAAAAGTCGAGATAGCACTTGCATTGCCGGATAAGGCTTTTTGAAAGGCAGGGCCGAGCGCTTCCATTTTGGTGTTAAGCGATTTTATGGCCCTTTGTAATTCAGAGCTGCCAGCCTTAAAACCTTGAGCATCTATCTCAGTATCAACGATAATAGAGCCGTCAGCGTGTTCTGCCATAATATCACCTTCCTTTATCAGCCGAGCATTGCGTTAAGCCTATCCTTTGCCTCCTGTTCCTCAGCCGTGAGCTTAGGCTTCAGGACGCATATAGCCTTGTTTGCGTTCCAATACTCACGCTCCCATTTCTCAAGCGGCTTATTACGGGCTTTTTTGCTTCTCATATTCAAGACATGAGAAAACACGCCCTCAGATATTTCCATAAAGTAGCCCATAAAGGTCCACCAATGGAGATACTTAGAGGTGCGTGTTTCAAAGCCTGCCACTTTGTTGAGTGCAGGAAACATAATATTTTCGTCCTGTTCCCAATCCATAGTGCGAGGTGATTTTTTGTTTTCACCTTTTACGTTATAGTCAATAAAGTCAAGTGCTGCCTGAAAAGCCGCCTCATAATCAGCTTTAGGTATGCAGTCAAAATCCTCATAGAGAATGTACATACACACATACACTTTTTCTTCGTTTTCTAACTCAGGATCGTTAAAGGCGCAAACAATTTTGAGAATATCCCGAAAATCTGTGCGAATAGCAAACTGTGTGCCGTTCACATCTAAAGACTTAGGGAGTTCACCGATCATTACTTTTTACCGCCCTTGTGCTTCCCCGTGCGGTAGCCGTGCGTATAACGGTTTACACGGTTATTCATTTTCTTGATCTCACGGTCAAACTGACGGGAAATGTAGTTACCCACGGCCTCAATAGCGGCTTCGCAGTAAAAACGCCCATTGACGATAGAGAACGGGTGCATAGAGCCGAAAAACGCCTCTGCAAAATTGCCGTCAAAAAGACTGTTGCAAGCAGTGTACAGACGGTCAACCGCCTCTTTCATAGCTGCCTGTTCAGCCTCATTATTATCATCAACAGAGCCGTCAGCTCCCACATTAAGCTCCTCAAGGGGAGCAGTGATTTTATCAAAGTCCGCTATCATACTGTTGTAGCGATCAATGATACCCATATCAGTAGGACGGAAATAAAATACGCCGATTTCTTCTCCGTGCTTATTGCGGATAGACTCTCTGACACTACCGTCATCTACAACAATGCCGGTAAAATTTTGAGTGTTTTTGATTTCTTCTGCCATAACAGATTACCTCCAGATAAAAAAATAAAGGCAGCCCTGATAAAGATTTCAGGGCTGCCTTGTTTATCATTCGCCCTTTGTTAGCTTTACGCCGCAGGAGTTTCCTCAGGGGTAAAGGTTTTGGTCTTAACGTCCCAAGTACCCTTGACGCGCTCACCGGCATTGTAAACAGAAAAAGGAATCTGTACGCCGGAGGTATCGCCGCCGATAGAGTTAGGAACAACCGCAACTCTCTCACGGTAAGCCCAAACCACAGTGCCGTCCTCAGCCATAAGGACGTCAACCTTAGTAGTCATGCAGTCCTCACCGGTAAGGCGCTCCATAGCGATTTTGGAGAGCTGTTCAAAAAGCGGATCGTCATAATCGGCATAGAACGGATCAACCTCAGACTGCACTTCGTAGCCGTTGTGATTGACACGCTGCTCACCGATAATGTTCTTCTTGACCTCAACATCAGGGCTAAGCTCCTCCATGTATTCCTCAAGGTCAGCACCGAGGCGTACATAGTCGGGAGTTTCACCGCCGAAGCTGGAGTCAATGTAGTGTGCTAAATACTTGCGTTCAACTTTAGCCATAGCATTTCACTCCTTGTTTTACTTATCGTATTCATTCTCATACTTGAGAGTAGCCGATATAATCCAGTCCTCAACGCCGTCATCATAGGTGGCGTTAAGGTGTGCAGGATTTGTGCGGCTGATAGACTTAATTACCCTGTTACCGATATTGATAACAGGGTATTTAGTCAATTTGTGGGTTTTTTCGTTGATAACTACAGGCTGAAGCTCTAACCACTTACCGAGGGCGTCCAAAAACTCCTTAATGCGGATCTTCTGCAAATCGGTTTTTGGTGCAGCTCTGTATATGATGCTGAAGGGGTACATACAGACCTGTGTTACATGGCCTGTTATATCCTCTTTATCAGATAACAGAGCTGAGCCGGACGTAGGGTAAAAGCCTATGCCTGAAGTTTCAGACAGTGTAGAAAACTGCACCTTTTTACCATTCTCCAAACCGGGGAAGGTATTAAGCAGTGCCAGCAGCACTTTACTCACGGCTTCTGCACCGTCTATATCAACCATTTTCTGTGTTGCCATTTATCCACCACCTGCCCTTTGCTTTACGCCTGCTATCCAATACTCACCGTGTTGTGCCTTAGCAGTATCAAACCAGTGGTCGGTAGCCTGCGGATTTGAATATTTCAAAGGTCTGTCCGTAAGCACTTTTTTAGCGCCTTTTCGCGCCCACGGACTGCCTGTAACGGGATCAACCATAACTTTACCCCCGTACTGAAAACGGCCATAAGGTCCGGGAAATATGACCTTTTTACCGCCGTCCTCTGTATGAGAGCGCTGCTGTAGTCCTCCTGTAAGGTGTGGCATATACGCCTTGCTATCCTCAAGCACTCTATCACCGAGCCACTGTTGAGCGTCAGCGAATTGCTGTGAGAATCTGTCGAGGCTGACATTTATCCTAAAATTAGCTCCCACATAGGAGATATTAGGAAAGTGTTGCATTTCAGACACGCTTATCTACCCCCGATCTCAAAGTGAGGTAGCAAGCCGTAATATGCCGCAGAGCTTATCATATAAACGCCGTCATGCTCATCATTCAGAGCGTGATAAAGTCCTGACTCATAATCCTCCTCTCTAAGAGGCTCTGAGTCAGGCCATACACCCTCATAAATAAAATCGCACTCAGGCTTGAAAGTGATACAGGCGGTAGGATTTTCACATTTAGCATACGCCTTAGCGCCTGTGTAGCTTTTCTCTGTGCCGTCTGCCGTGGTAAACGTCTTATCCGCTGTGCAGTGGATAATGACGCTCACGGCATCACCGTTATTTTTGCCGTCTTTTGTTGACCTGCTGGAGTTATTCACTCCTAAGTCAACGCCGGTAAAAACGGAGGGATACCAAAGCCCTGTTGCTTCGTGGAAGTTAAACAGTGTGATCGTGTTTTGGTACATGGCGCACCTCCCCGGCATAAAGCAGATTGATACCGTTTGCATCAGGTATGTTAGCCAGATACTTAACGGCAATACTGCCTATGAGCTTGCCTTGTTCAACGGCACTTGTAGCTGCTACGGCATAGACGGAGGCAGAGGCGTTGTTTCCTGCGTAAGAGATAGATTCTCTGCCGGAGGAAACAGAGGCAATAGCACCTCTGTATGAGCCGTCCTGAGCCTTTTGAGCCATAGCAGCCTTACGCTGTAGGTCAACGTAGTACAGGGCCTCAGCAATGGCGCACACAGCCTTTTTGACCTTTTCCACGTGAGCCTCCACAGTAGGAAAAGCAAAAGTCAGCCTGCCAAAAGTGAGAGTGTCAACCTCATCACTTGCAAGGCTCAGCCACTTGTTAGCGTTTTCCGCTGTCAAGGCCTCACCGAAGAAGCCGTCTTTATAAAAAGCGTGATCTGCGTACATTGCCATAGGTCAGCCCTCCTTACTCAGACTTGCTGCCGTCAGCGCCGTCAGCGTTGCCACCTGCGGCATTGCCGTTGTCAGGGTTGGTCTGCTTATCCTTGCCGGACTTCGCAGCCTTGCCGGTAACAGCAACATAGGTGCTGGATTTCTCCATGAGGGCAATCGTAGCTTTGTTTTCGGTGCTTACGATATTGCCGGTGATAACGTTCTTAAACTTAGCCATAGTAGCTACCTCCTTATAGTTTTACAGGGTTGATTTAGGCAGTAACGCCCTTGAAGATCAGGTCAGGCATAACAGCCTCAGTGCCGTGGTGGTAGAACAGGGACACGCCGTAAGCCTCAGAGAGAGGAATCTTCTCAGCGGTGTACTGATTTGCCATAACGGGCTGAGCAACTGCGCCGTTCACCATGAGGATATACTTAACGCCGGTAGGCAAGTTCACGCAGGACTTGCACTCAACACCGTGCCAAGCATAAAACTCCTCAGTGCCGGTATCAACGTTGGCACGGGACTGTTTATCGAGGTTGTTACGCACCTTGCCATAGTAGGCAGTGTTGAGAACGAGGCTCATCATAGCGCGAGGCACACCGTCCACAAAATCGTTTTTGGTGTTTTCGCACTCCTGAATAACTGCTTCAAGCTCATCCTCAATAGCAGTACCTTCGGGGATCTCAACGAGGACGGCGTTATCAGCCGCAACCTTGAAGAAGTCCACGTCCAAATCCGTAGCCATACGGATAACGTGGTTAGCAGAACGGCGGTCAAGCAGACCGTCAACACCGTACAAACGGGTGTCCTTCTCTTCGATCTCCTCAACAATTTCGCTGTCCTTGTTGATAGCAACAACAACAGGCTTAGCCTTTACCTTGTTGCCAGCGCCGGCAGCACGGGCAGTGCCGTAGGCCTGAGATCTTGCATTGACAAAACGCTTAGCCTCAACAGAGCCGGACGCAGGATCGCCGGAGAGGTCAACGTTCTTCATGCCGAAAGAAACGAGGTTTTTCTGGACGTTCTCAATTACCTTGCCGTAAAGCTCAGCAAGATACTCCTTACCGCCGTCCTGAGTAAGAATAGACAAAGATTCAATACGAGGCATAGAATATTACCTTCCTTTACATAGATTTTTTAGAATACTTTGGGAGGCGTAAACTTCTTATCGCCACTACCGGCAGGATCGCCGGTAGGACCTGTGAAATTCGGCGCCTTTGCTTTCTGTGCAGCTTCTTTTTCGGCGGCTGCTTTTTCCTCCGCTGTCTGATACAGGCTGTTATCCTTTTCCTTTGCAGACTTCATAAAGTCATCAAAGCCAAAGTAAGCTCCGTCCCTCCAAGATAAGCCGCTTTCCTCTGCCATAATGTCAGAGGTGAGCTGCCTGCGCGCATAGGGCGAAGTAACGCCGTATTCATCCAGCTTTTTACCAATCCAGTCCTTCTGATCACGCTGAGTCATTTCACGGGTATATTTCTTTTCCGCTTCTTCAGCTTTGGTCTTGTAGGTCTGGAGTTCGGTCTGAATCTGCTGAGGATCAATGCCCTCAAACTTTTTCAGGGTTTCGTTGGCCGTATCGAGCTGAGCCTTAAAAGCATCACGCTCACCCTCAACAGTGGTGATCTGCTTTTTGTGCTTCTCAATATCCTTGCCGTTCATTGCAAGGACCTGAGTAGCCTGCTCTTCGGTCAAGCCGATTGCGGTCAATTCTTCTGTTTTCATAGGGGTTTCCTCCTTTTTAACGGATAGGCTTTTTAGGACGTTGCCGTGTCCTTCCGTCTGCACATTCTTAGGACCGTGCATAGTCCAATATGGTGCGCCTTGCCGGAGTCGCACCGGCTAAACTACTAAGCGCATATAAAACAGAGCCTCCAAAACCGCCCTTGCAGGCAGCTTTAGAAGCTCTGTTGTTATTTGATTATTGCTGTGCTTTTCGTGCGGCAGCCGTAGCTTTTGCCGCCTCTGAGCGCGTCCACTTTGCAACAGTGATACGGTCATTGAGCTTGTGGAGGTTGTTATCCTCACAAAAGCTGTTATAGGCTTGATTATATCGCTGGAGCTTGAGGGCGGCTTTGTTGTATTCGTCTTGCAGTGTAGCTTTAACCGCCGTGTCCTCAGCAGCATCTACGGCCTCACGCAAACCGAGTACCTTTAATTTCTGCTGTCTGATACGGGCTTCAGCTTTACGCTGTTGCTGTGAGAGGTCATACACCTTTTTGTTTTCCTCTGCATCAAAATCAGCATAGGGGTTATGGTCGGGATCACCCGGACCGAAAGAGTGTCTACAGTTCCAGCCACATAAGCCCTCACCTGTACCATAGCCCGTAGCCTCCTCAAAGAGAAGATAGCCCGGTGTTTTGCCGGTACGGGAAAACAGCTTACCCTGCCACCAAAAGTGGTTAGAGGGGTTTTCTCCGCCGTCCCCGTATCGAGCGCCGATATGTGCGGACGTGCGTATTAAGTCCCAATCCCTCTCAATCATACCCTGCATAGCCATATTACCGCTTGCCTGTCCTACGCCTGTACGAACAGCGCGAAGTACAGCGGTTTCTATGGTGTCTACGTGGCCTGTGGGATAGTGGACTTTTGCCTGATTGCTGATTATGTCATTTACTGCATCTTTTACAGCCTGAGTGTAAGACTGTGCGCCACTCATAACCTTAAAGTGTGCAGTGTCAAGGACGTTGATAAGCTGCTGTTGACTTGCCTTTGCAGTGGTACGGGTGAAATTGTGGATTTCTCCGTTTGTGCGTTGGTAGGTATCAGTCAGCAGCCGTATCATATACTCAGACTGTGCAAGGGGTACAGACTCAAGGCCGTGTGCCACATAAAACGCATCATCAGCAGCCCAAGCCCTGATACCTGCGTCCTCAAATATAGCCTTAACCTCTGCATCTGTCTTTTTGGTAAAGCGTTTTATCTCCCGTTCCAGAGCCTCATAGTGTCCGCCTGCGGATTTATATACCTCAAGCTGCCACTGATCCGTGCCGGTCAATAAAAACTCCTCACCGCGCCCAAGCCTTGCCATAAGACGGCTTATAAGGTCAGCAGTGATCCACTGATTTAGGGTATCAAGCTGAGGGTGCAAAGTATCAACGATTTCTAAAAGCTCCTGAGGTGTAAGCATAGCTCAGTACCTCCTTACTTTTTCTTATCGTCTTTCTCATCCTTCTTCTTGCCCTTATCGTCCTTACCCTTGTCATCCTTTGCAGGGGGCTTTTTAGGAGGGGTAGTGCTGATAGGTCCGCCGCCAAATAAACCGGCTTCCATATTAGCCTCCTGAGCCTCAGCAGTAAGAGCCTTAGCCTCATCCTCACTCATACCCTCAAATTTGACAAAGTACAGCCACTTAGGAATCCAGCCCTGCATTGCATAGGCTCTCCACGCCGCTTTATCCTCCTCATAGGAGTATGTAATATCACCAAAATTAAAGTTGATTTCATACTCACCGAGGGGCGCAAGGTTAAGCAGAGTAGCCATTGCGTCAGCACCGTAAAATGCCTGCTCAAGTGCATCTCTGAGGGCATCACGATCCGCTTTAATGGTCTGTATGGTATCACGGTCATCAGACTCAACCTGAGTAGCGGTTATCATACCTGTTTGACCGTCCATAACAAAGACGCCCTCACTAAAGCCGCATTTCACGCCAGCCATAGAGAGGTTAAAGTTTATATCTTTGATACGGGCATCTGTCTGAAGCGTAGGTACGTGTTCATGTACGGCGGTAGTTTCACCGTCATTGATACCCATACCTAAGCCCTTAACAAATCGGGGAAGCTGAATACCTTTGTTGGTGGCGTTTTGGATAACGGTCTGACCTACAAAGGTAATGTGCTTGCTGTCCTCAACCTCCATATTTTTACGGCTGATAGCTACGTCAATGGCCTTCAGCTCTGTAACGGCATTTGCAAAGACAGACAAACCGAGGGGCGAAGTAGGATCAATGGTATTTGCACCGGGTACACGGTAATAAGCAAATAGAGGCTTTTCAAGGTTAGCAATTCTAACCTCATCCTGCATAGTAGCCCACGCAGGCACACTCTGGAGCTTAACCGGCGCACCGAGTACACTTTTACCGCCCTCAATTTGATTCTTAAAGGCTTTATTGGTAACAACGTAAACAGAGCCTTCACCTGCACCCTCAAACCTGTGGTATTCCAGCCTTGTAAAATGGGACTTGCCGTGTGAGGTATGAGAAGCAAAGATAGCTCCTACAATCTCTCCGTTATCGTCCTTAGCTGTAATACCAAAGCTGCCGGGAAGCACAAAGTCCCACGTTTCGCCGTTCCATTTAATCATAATGCCGCCGAGCCTGTCAGCCTCAGCAACCTTATCAGGCAGGCGCTTGAGCAGGTCATCTGCAAGCGTCTGTAAAAACTCAGCTCTGGGAGAGCCGGAGATAGCAATGCCAATATCAAGAGTAGTGAGCTTTGCACGGGTATCTGATATGTGCTTTGCCATATTTACTGTGTCGATTTCATCCTCCGTGTTTTTCCACGGGGGCTTGCCTGTTGAAATATTGTCCCATTTCTTTAGGGCGTTGTTCATATCGTCAGACGTTATGAGATCAACACCAAACTCCCTGCCAATATCGGAGCTATACATAAACATATTTCTTATCCTCCTTAACAGGCGTGTAAAAAAGTTCATCTCATCACCGCCTTATACTATCCATTTCAGCTCATTTCGTAACGCCGTTCTACAGAAGTACCGTAGTTGGTCCATACTGTGATCGTTTTCCTTGATAACGGCGTCCTCTACGGATTCTTCGTCCCATGAGTAGGTTTCAAACTCCTCAAAAGTGCTTTTACAGCTCTTATGAAAATAGAGAACACCGGCATTAAGGAATTTTGTTACGTCCTGTATGCCGTTAAGTACGTCATTATCGGCTTTAATTACGGCAAATTCGCCGTACTTTTGTATTGTTTCAATCATTGAGCTTGCCGAAGGATCAATGATTATATACTCTATCGGGTAGTCCCCGATAAGCTCACTAAGCATCTTATAGTAAGCCTCATTATCAACACGGTTATTGCTGCCGCCTTTGTAGTAAAGCTCTTTTATCATAACCGCCTTTTGTTCTGACGGGCTGTAGTCATACAGTCCAGCAGCAAAGGGGTTTACAGTACCGTAGTCCACCGCCACATAATAACGGTGTCGGGGGCTGTATTGCGGTATGCTGTGTGTGATATGCGCGCTGCGGTCAAACATAGGATAAACAAGCCCTTCAGCTTTTACCCACAAACCGAGGATATAACGGCGGTAGAAAACGCCGGAGTACATATTCTCATAACGCTCCCTAATTCTTGCAGAGAGGCTGAGATTATCGTTCATAGTAAAATGCAGATAAAGGATATTACGCTCTTTGGCTTTTTTAATCCATTCCACATAAAACCAGTGTCCGGGGTTTTCAGGGTTGCAGTTAAACCAAAACTTAGAGCCGTCCACAGAGCAACGGGCCATAGCCTGCTCAACAAAGGACCGGGGCATAAGTGCAACCTCATCAAAGAGAACACCTGCAAGGGTGATACCCTGTACAAGTGTGTAGCTTGATTCGTCCTTACCGCCGAAAAGATAATAGTAATTAGTCTTTCCGTTGGCCGTTATAATCAGCTTGTTTTCACTCCTGCGCTCTGTAATAGTAAAGATACCCTCTAACCACTGAGGCATGAGGGTAACAACATTACGGCGTAGGGATTCTATTGTCTTACCGCATATAGCAAAGTTCTGACCGTTAAAGCTGCTCATACTCCACAGTATAAAGCCGTCTGTCATTGATACAGTCTTACCTGATCTGATAGAGCCGTCGCAGATTATACCGTCATAGTCTTTGTACTTAGGTCTATTCCACCACGTCAGCGTCAGATTCTGCCTCTTGCTGAAGCTCTGGTAAATCATCTGTATCAACATCCTCCTTTGTGCTATTTATAATGGCGTCAAGTAGGTTGTTTTCCTTAACAGGTCCACCTAAGCCGGATTCACCAATAATATCAAGGTACATCTGAATGAGGTAGGAATTACCGGCTTGAGCGCCCTTCATAATAGCGTCAGCTATAAGAGCCTTTTGTGTCAGGTCAGCTTCCTCAATACCCAGCTTTTTAAGTCGGTTAGCTTTGCGCTTGTCATTGATAGGTAGGTCAGAATATAAAGACAGCAGCTCAGACATAAGCCTTTGCTGCCGTTTCTTTTCTTGCACAGCTTTACCACCTGCGGAGCGTATAGCGTGAGCCTCTTCTTCGCTTCGCTCAGTAAGAGGGATCAAGTGTTTATCCTGTGGTCTGCTCACGTGTCGCACCTCCTTTGTGATTTAGCTTTGCCCTCCTTATTTGCTATAGCTGTATTTATAACCGTACTTTTTCTGATTTGCCTTGAGCCACTTATTAACAGCGTCATTATAGTCCTTACCGCTAAGGGTTGCCGTATTGATAGCCTTTACAAAGCCGGAGGCATTAAAGCGGTTTCCTTTAACAAAGCTGTAAGTACCTGCGTATTGTGCGGTGTCTGCGGATCTTCCCTTAGTACCACTTACAGCAACAATGCCTCTGCG
The DNA here is from genome assembly GCA_017457545.1 of Clostridia bacterium. Next base: position 15,034 of record JAFTHF010000001.1, on the reverse strand, counting down.
CGTACCGAGGGCAGTATTAACAACGTCCTCTTTGGAAAATGTGGGCCAGCCTCCTGCCGGGTGATTATGAATAGCGATCTCAGAGCTGCTACCGTGCAATCCTGAGATAGAGCCTGCGTTTCCGTGCAGATACTTAGTAGCATAGCCGTAGGCGTCAATAACTGCGCCGTGTTCAATATCCGCATCTCTATGAGTATCAGCAAAGGCCTTAACCATATCATCATAGGTACGATTAACGCCTATTTTGGTATTCATTCTTGCAGGAAAATCTGCCGTAGTTTTGTCCTTTTCGTTGCCGTTACCTGAAGAGGGCCACTTGCCATTAAAGCCCATACCTGAGCCGCTGCCTCTGCCGCCATGTTCAACGGGGAAAACAATCTCCGTCCAGCCGGACACACGCTCTTCAAGGGTTTTGCCGTCAATCTTAAAGGCCAGAGCCTCCTCAAGACTGTCAAACTGAGCAATAACCTTGCCCGTGTTCATATCATACAGCTCAAGGGGATTCCTAAACAGTACCACCTGATCCGTAGCATATACGCCATTGAGTCTGTTAAACTCATTCTTAAATCTGTCTATGTGCATCTGTTTTCACCTCTTATTTGTGTCTGAATTTTTCTTGATAGGCAGCAAGCCTCACAATATTTCCTCTGCACTCATCCGGCACATTGCCGTAAAAATATATCAGTGAGGGCTGAAGCCTTACAAGCATTTCATAGTAGCCGTCTATAAACAGCTTGCGGCTGTCCCTGTTGAGCTGAGTACCCACAGAGGACACGGCTACAGTACCGCCTTCAGGCTCTCCGTCAAAGCACCAATCAAAACTTGCTTTGTCGCTCCAGCTTATAGTGGGAATAACAGTGATCCCGTTATGCTGCCAATAAGCACCGAGCCAATGTTTGCGGTAGTGGTTATATATCTGCACAGCCTTAGGAAAATCCGTATAGGTAGAAAAATCAGGCGTACACACGCACTTAAAATTGCGGAGCATTTCAAGGTAGGCGTCAGGATTACTCCATACACGGGTAAACTGATAATCGTCTATAAAGAAATGAAGCCCCTTATCAAAAGGGACTTTGCAAGTCTTAGCGTAGTTAAAGCCTATAAAGGTAGGGGCTGTGCATTGTTCAGGAAAGAGGCGCGGTATATCGTAAATACCCGTACCGTCAAATATGCCTTTATTCAAATTCTCATAGTTGCGTCCCTGTCGGTACACGATAACAGCGCCTCCTTCCATAATGCTATAATAAAGCCCACAGCTCAGGAGAAGTAGAGCTGTGGGCTTTGGATATGGCCGTGATAGCGGCTCAGGCTGGAGGCATACCGAAGCCGCCACTCACAGCCTATAATCCACCTATCATACTAAACTATTATATGTCAAAACACAAGGACAAATGGGACAAACATTTTTTACCCCTCTTTTTCCTGCTCTGCGAGGTATCTATAACACATTTTCTTGACGCTGTCCTCTGTAGTTCTTACGCCTATGCTCTCTGATACCTGCGCCCACGTCAAGCCGTTTATAAAGCGGAAGGTAAAGATCAGACGGAGCAAGCTGTCCGGCAGGTCAGCTATGTACCTCTCCAGCTTATTACGCTCAGTGAGGCAAAGTATCTGCTTAGCCTGAATAGTCATAGCACAATCAGAGCGCAAGGCTTTTTTGCGCTTGATAATATCCTTTAACTCTACGATCCTGATAACCGTGTTTTCTAAGGGGTTTCCATAGGTGGGATTCTTCGGCATACCGTCATAGTTAGGACCTGAGGCAGAGGAGGCTTTAAGCTCTAAGTCCGCAAGCTGCTCCTCATCCCTCCTGATTTCGCTGTCAAGATTTGCCAGTCTTAACTGATCCGCTTCGATTTCTCTATTGAGCCAATAGAGCTGTGATAATTCCTTTACTGTCATGCTGCTGTACTCTCCTTTGCTTTGATTATGCGGACTTTCAGAGCCTCAAGCAAGCTATCCTGTGTATCAGCCTTACCGCCTAAAGCCTTAATAACATCTTCGTCAGTTCCGCCCTGTACTAAAAGATGATGCACAATTACCGGGTAGGGTTGCCCCTGCCTGTGCAGGCGTTTATTTGTCTGCTGATACAATTCCAAGCTGTCAGTTAAACCAAACCAAATAATGTGGTGTCCTCCGTCCTGAAGGTTAAGGCCATAACCACAGCTTGCAGGCTGTACAAGTAGCAAATCTATATTACCGGCGTTCCATTCGTCCTCTTCAGCTTTTCCCTCATAAACCTTTACTCTCAGGTTAGTAGAGGACAAAGCCTCAAGTAGCCGGGATTTATCGTGTTGAAAATTATAACAGATAATAGCGTGTTGACCGTTAAGCTGCTCCACAGTTTCAAGTAGAGCCTCCATTTTACAGTTATGTATCTCCATGACGTTTTTATCTTCGTCATACACAGCACCATTGCAGAGCTGTAGGAGCTTACCACGCAGTACGGCGGCACTGCCAGCCGTGATAACAGTATCATCAACCGGGAGGAGTGTATCACGCTCCAGACGGTCATAAGCCTTCTGAGCTGCTGTGTCAAGCTGTACGGGAATATCATTATAGACCAGCTCAGGCAGCTCCAAATAGTCCTCAGCTTTCATGCTAATGCAAATATCACTGATTGACTTATAAATGATTTCGTCTGCACCTTCCTTTGGTGCATAAGAGAAAATAGTAGTTGCATTTCTCTTATCGGGATTGAAAAAAGCGTCCCTGTATGCGGTGATCGTCTTACCTAACCGCTTACCGCTATCCAGCAAATACACCTGCGCCCATAGGTCCATAAGGCCACGGGAGGTAGGTGTGCCGGTCAGCTCTATAATACGGCCAATGTGTGAGCGTACAGCCTTCAGAGCCTTAAAGCGTTTAGCCTGATGATTCTTAAAGCTGCTACTCTCATCAATAACCACAGTATCAAAGGGCCATTTGTTGCGGTAGTAGTCTACAAGCCAAGTAACATTTTCACGGTTTATCATATAGACGTCAGCAGGGGTATTGAGTGCTTTTATGCGTTTTTTAGCAGTACCGAGTACAAATGAGAAGCGGAGGTTTTGCAGGTGATTCCACTTTGCCGCCTCTTTGCTCCATGTACTCTCAGCTACTTTCTTTGGAGCGATAATAAGCACCTTAGCAGATCGCCAATATTCGTACTTCAGCTTCTTAATTGCAGTCAGGGTAATTGCTGTTTTACCCAATCCCATATCTAAGAAAAGACCAATAGCCGGATCACTGATAATCCGGTCAATACAGTATTGCTGATAATTATGTGGGGTAAATTCCTTCGGCACTTATAATCACCTCCTGACAGCGTTTCAAAATATCTTGCACATAGGCTTTGTTATCTACTGTAGAATAGACCTCAAATCCTAATGCCCTGAGTAAGCCTTGCACATACTCTTGTCTTGCACGTTCTTTTTTACCGGGCTTTTTAGTTTCAACAAATATTGCTTTTTCACCCGGTAACAAAATAATTCTATCGGGTACACCTGTAAATCCGGGACTTACAAACTTCAAACAGAGTGCGCCGTGCTTTAATCCTTTTACGCCCGTGTGTAGCTTTTTCTCTACGTCTTTTTCAAGCATTGTTTTACCTCCTGTTACAAAAACTCAAAAAATCCCCTAAAGTTTATAGAAATAAAGGCGTTATGGGGGTATATACGGCATAAGCCCTTTAATTTACCTACTTTATAGGAAAAGTATGTAACACTGTAACACTTGATTGAAAAAGCCTTATTTTATGCGTTTTTTCAGGTGTTACAATAGGGGTTACACGGCTGTAACACTGTAACACTTTAGGTGTTACACATTCTTAGGTGTTACAGCCCGTTTGTAACGCCTCAATCCGTCCTCCTGACAAAGCCTCTTTGCAGGCTATAAGGACCAAACCTCAGCGGATTTCCTGAGCGTTTCCAGCCCTTCATCATACTAAGCACGGCGTTGATTTGCTGAGTGTCAGCAGGTTTCATATCACGCATACTGCCGTTAAAGAGTTCGCACCAAACCTCAATAGCAGAGATTCTATCTCTCTCCACAAGGTCAAGGGTAGCGCCCTCCTGCGTATGAGCTGCACCAGCCCAAAAATCACGGCGGCGGTCAATGTTCCATTTGTTCCAGTCTGCCGGTACTTGCCTCTCAGCAAATTCCATAATCAGACCTTCACGGACGGAAGCCTCACGGTGTTCCTCCTGCTTGATCTTAGCCTCAGCCTCCAATGCTCCAGTCAGATACAGCTTCTCACCTGTCTGCCAGCGCATCTTAGCCTCAGCCCATAACTGATTGACAGTTTCATCCGGCAAATCGTGGAATACACTTTTTGTAGGCTCAGCCTCCATAGTGTCAACAGGCCAGAAGCGGCGGTTGCCGGTGGTGTCCTGTAAAAACTCCATTTCGTTACAAGTGCCAAAGAACACACAGCAACGGGGTAATTCCTTTACGTGTCTGCCGTAAGCTGCACGGTAGCGGTCAGCCTTGAGGGACAAAAACTGTTTGATACGGGCAATATCGGTACGGCGGAAGGCGTCAAGCTCTGCGATTTCCACGATCCACACGCCCTGCAAAAGCTCAGAGGCTTCCTTACCTTCAAAGGTACGGATTGAATCGTTAAACCAGCCACGGCTCATTTTATCAAGCAGTGTTGACTTACCAATACCCTGAGGACCTGCGAGGATGAGCATTGTGTCATACTTGCAGCCGGGGGACATTGCACGGGCGATAGCTGCCGTAAAACTTTTACGGCACACAGCGCGGTTGTAGGCTGTGTCCTTTGCACCGAGGTAGTCAATAAGCAGAGTATCAAGACGGGGTACACCGTCCCACACTAAGCCGTCAATGTATCTCTGCACCTCATTAAAGGCGTGGATAGAAGCGTGAATATCAAGGGCAGAGTCAATGTTTCCTCTCTGAGTGATACCCCACATACGCTCAAGATACCAATACAAGCCGTTGCTGTCTGTGTCAGACCACAGGCGGCGCTTAGTGCCTTTTTGCCACGGGAGAGCGCCCAGCACCTCACCACGATTTGCAAAGAGGTTGAGGGCAAACTTATCCTTGAGAGCAGGATCACCGTCAAGGATAATCAGGATATTGTCGATAGTACCTTTTACTGCGCCGTTCTGATTACGCTGTAATTTCTCAGCCCAATCAAGCGGCTCAGGCTCAGCAGAAGTCGAGGGCTTATCTTCAGCAGTGATACCCTCAAAATCCTTTTTAGCCTGTGCTATCTGCTCACGGTTGAGCGTGGTAACAACGGCTTTGTCCTGCATAGCTGCCTCACACATTGCTTTGTATGAGGGGAGCTTTGTAACGGGAGTGTCGGGGGAAGCGTCATTGTCTTTGTCCCCGAAGCGGTGTAGCCTTATCAGGTCAAAGGCATTTACCAATCTACCGCCGCAGGGATCAGTTGCATGGTGAGAAAACAAAAACTTTGCATCATCATAGATAACTGCACCGCCTGTGGTAGAGCCGCCGAGGTAAGTATATCTGCCGTCATCATTGTCAACAGGCTCATAGATATTCGGAAGAAATGCGTCCATAGCGGTAATGACGTCATAGGTACGGCAGAACGCACCCACAATGCCGGACTTCTCCAGAGGATCACCCTGTTTCATTGCCAGCTTTGCATAGCTTACGGCGTTAGGTACTTGAGGCCAGCTTGTAAAATCGTGCCAATCGGTGTATGTACTCAGGAGAAAATCTGCACTGATAAACGGTGCATCTTTGACCTTATACACATACTCACTATCAGCACTGCAAGAGGGCCAGTACATAAGGCGGCACACTTCAAAGGTTGTAGGATCAGCCATTGTAATACCAATGGAGGACGCAACACGCCTTGCACACGGCTCATATTCGTCAGGCGTTACTGTGCGGTCAAAGGGAATAACCACACGCAGACGGGGTGCAGCCGCATTGTGCTTACGGGTACTATAGATGCAGTAGCTACAGCCCAGCTCCTCAACCTTAGCCACAACCGCGTCAGTCTGCCAACCGGGGACATTATCAAAGTCAAGGGTAATAACATCCCTGCCGGTTACATTGTTAGACTTACGGCGCGGATTACTGAGAGAGCCGCCGACAAAGCCGCCTACGTCCTTCAGAGTGTCCTGCTGAGCCTTTTTCATTTTCATATAATCAGCATAGGACTCTATGCTTTTTATTGGATTACGCAGGCGCTCATACAGCTCTGCTACTGTTAAAGCTGTCTGCCTCCAATTCAGATCACGGCGGTTAGTACCTACCGAGATCACTATTTGTCTATCGTGTTTCATATCGGTTACTCCTTCTTATGGGACTAACCCCCCCCTGACGGAGTAGGCTGTCTGTGTAGCTTTCCTCAAAAGCTATCATGGTTTCCGTTGAGCCTGTCGCTCAAACGCTGGAGCTTCTGTGATCTGTGGTAGTCAACGGCTGCGCGGTTATGGAAAACAATCTTTAATTGCTCAAACATAATCTCCACGTCTGCCATTTCCTCACAGATACTACCGATATTCTCTCTACCTCTGGTGTACTTGCTCAGCTCCTTAATGAGTTCTGACATTTCCTCAATAGCAAGTATCAGCCGGGAGGTTTCACCGAAGGTGCTAACAGCTCTGCTGTATAGGTCCTTGTCAGCCTCAATAGTGAGCTTTGCAACTTCCTTTTTGGTGGATTCAAGTTCTCTGCACACAGAGTCTAAGTGCATTTTCAGCTCCTTTGCTTCTGCCCTTAAATCCTTGTTTTGCTTTTCAAGCTGTTCCTTTGTCATCTGAAGATCCTCCCTGTTTTCTTATCTTTGATTTCGATACGGCATACAAGCTCAAAGCCTGCTAAGCCGATAATGTATTTGAGCGTTTTAATAAGCTGCGTTACACGGCGCTCAAGGGCGTTTTCCTCTTCAATGATAGGACGTAAGCCCTCATAAGCTGTGGGATCAGAATAGCCCTCACTGTTTTTCTTAGGATTCGTATTCATAGCAGCCCCCTAACAGCTCACGCAAAGGACGGCGGTAGGATATTCCTCACAGGCTTTGCGTATAGCGTCCAAAAACTCAAGGGTGGTTTCCACCGTACCCCAGCCGTTAGCAGCCTCAAACTGTCTGTACCTTTGACTGTAGGCTCTCAGCTCCTTACAACCGGCATTTAGTACAGGCAACAGCTCAGAGCATTTCATCCCGTCCCACTCAGACGGGTAAGAGCCGCAAGCCTCTTTTATCATTGCAGAGGTATTGGCCGTGTGGTTTATCCACTGAGGACCAACGTACACCCACTGATCTATGCCCTCCAGCTTTGCCTTAAAGCTGACATCATAGCTCATTGTGTAGCCTCCTTCACTTCATCCGGCAGCATACGAGGCTCAAAACGCCATTTCTTAGCGTCATCACCGATTTTCTGATACAGACGGGCAACAGCAAGCATAGGCGTGTCCTCACAAATGCCAAACTGAAAGCACTTAGCCGATACATTCCAGATGCCGTACTTTTTGCCTTTAACGCCTCTTTGGTAAACATTACGATTCATCTTTTGTTGCCTCCTCTTTGAACATTTCGGGGTTATCCACAAACACGGCGTAGAGGGCTTCTGCAAGCTCATCTACCTTCTTTTCGTCCTGCTCACTGTAGCCAAGATGAGAGAAAATGCCGTGTATCATTTCGTGTACGAAGTCAGCCTCCATTTTTGCTTTAGCTGACGGGCAAATCCTGATAATGAGATCGCTATACAGGATTTCGCCGGAGTAGTTGGCACTGCCAAGCGTGAGCTTGGCAGTGATCTCTACAGAGTAAACCTTGCCGCCGATTTTAAGACTCTTCGGTATTTTCATTGCCGGTGTCCTCCTGCTCAGGATCTTCAGCAGCCGTGTTATCATCAAACAGCAACAGGCACTCAGTAGTGAGCAGAATAGGCGGAATAGTAGTACCGCGCGTATACACAAAGATGCAGGGGCGGTCCATTTCAGCCAGCCTCTTAATATCTTCAGGTGTCAGCTCCCAGCAGGTTTCAATGCCTGTGCCGCCGTCCTCATAGCTGTAGGTAGTGCCGGGTAAATCCTTGCAACCTTCTTTGGTGAGATTGATATTCGTGTGATCTGTTTTAACAGGGAACATAATAATTACCTCCTATACTTCGTTACCCCAGCAGTCCCAGCCGGGTACGGATTCTCTTGCAAAAAGCTCTATGTAAGAGTTCTCCCCCCCCATGAGCTGCACAATCCTATCTCTAACCTCTGAAGGCTTAGCACTGTGTCTGCCACGGGGAGCTAATACAATTTGCTTGACTGATTTACAAACTCTCTTAGGGTGGCCTTTGGTGGCAAGTAAGCATATCTCAGCATTACCGCATACCCAATGCCCTAAGCCTGAGTAAATACCGCCGTTCTTAGGATTTTGCTTTACCCAACAAAAAGCACAGGTTTTATATTTGAAGCCCCACGCTTTAATTGTTTCTAAGCCTTCCTGTAACTTTGGCATTGTTACCCACAGGAACAGCACACAATCCTTTGCAGCTATGTTGCTGACAGGCAGGCGGTTTATATCCTCCTGCTTCATACAGGGATAGGGCGTTGCTCCCATTTTGGATAGTCCACCGAGGGTGTCATTGTAGAGCCACGGCGGATCAGCGTATATAACGCCGTATTTATTATCGGTATTGAAAATATCTACGGTCATTATCTGACCTCCTAATTTATCCACTTAATCACGGTATCTCCCGTGTAGCCTTTTTCCCATACGTACCAGCAGTAACAAACTGCGGTAGACTTTGCGTATTTTTCAAAATCTCCATTCATAGCACATCTAAGCCTGCTTGAGCTTACATACACTGTTTTTGGAGGGTATTTCTTAAACAGCTCTCTTCGGGCTTTGCCTTCCAAAAACTGTATCTTGAGAAACATAGCAACCTTACAACCGTCCGCCGATATATCGAGTGCGTGTTCTACAAATTCCTGCGCCTTTGCATAGGGCGGATTTGTGATTATATCAAAGCCAGCAACGGGGGGGGGCGGCAGTAGTCAAAAAGTCTAATTGGTAGCCATATCCTCTGTCAATGAGGTCCGTTGCATACACCTGATAACCGGCTTTTGCAAACTCTTTTGCGAGGTGTCCTTCACCACAGGCACACTCCCATATCATAGGAGAAAAGGTTTCTACCTCCATAAGCAACTGAGCTGCTTTAGGCTCTGTGGCGTAGTAGTCATTTACCTCACGTTCATTCTGTGCATAGTTCCTTGCACCGAGTATTGCGTGTGTTGTTCGGCTGTTTCCCGTCCAGTCTTTCTCTGACATAGGTATCAGCCTCCTTGCGATACTTCTAATTTCATTACTCCACTCTCAGGCGGCAGGGGGGGGGCAATTCTGTTATACTCATTGAAAAATTCTCTACTGCGTATGGATTTTCCGTTAGCTATGTAAAGCTCCTCAAGAGTAAAACGCTTTTCCAAATCCTCAACGGTCCTGTAACCGCTGAAAACTCTCCAAGTCTTTTTATCCATTTCCCTAAGTTCTTGCCACAATTCGGGGAAATGTTTTCTCAACTTACGCAGATCCTCAAGCGATTGCAAAGGACAGCACCAGCAGCTTACACGGTCAAACACAGTGTAAAGGCCGTCCCAATCGTACCCGAAGCGGTAGCAATAAGCTAAGCAGTCTGCTTCAGTCCAGCCCCACTCTACAAGAGGGTGCAAATGGTCTGAACGTTGATTTCCCGGTCTTTCAAGCCGGTACTGTTCATCTGCTGCTATTCCTATGAGGTGTATAACCTCATACTCTTGCTCCAGAGCTTTATAGTGGCGGTCAATAACGTCCTGCTTTAGCTTGCTTGTACACCACCGAGAACGGCTACCAGCCCAGCCATAGCCTACAAGGTCAACGTCTTTGTAGATATGCTTTTTGGTGCGTTTGTTAAACTTATGCTCATATAGATAGTAGTCAAATGACTTCTCACTTTGAACACGGGTAAACTTTACACCTGCTGACAGTACCAGCTTCTCTATCTCTGCTATGTGCTTTACCATAGACGGAAATTCCTTCCACGTGTCGCAGTATAGCACTTCGTCCAGAGGATAATTGACGTGGTCGCAAATGTGCCTTTTCAGCCACTCAAGCAAGAGAGCTGTACTATCTTTTCCGCCTGAAAAACTTATAGAGTAGTAGCGTTTCTTTTGCGCCACGTCAATTACCTCCTTTACTTAATCTGGATCAGGTCTTTAAGGTTTTCACCTTCACACAACCTGATGAGGTTGTGAATACCGCGCAAATTCGTATAGCCCATAATCTTACCCGTACCAGCCCAAAACTGTATCAGCTTATCGTCTGTTTTACGGTGGCAGTGAAAATGCCCGGTAGCTTCGTTTTTAAGGGTGTACTCAATCCCGTGCTGCTCAAGCTGTTTGATAGCGTAAGCTATGCGGTCAGGATTCTTAGCCACACGCTGACGGTGCAGCTCTTTGTACCCCTCAAACATTTCTTTCATATCGCCCATAGTGATTTACTCCTTACGATAGGGGGTATTATTGTGCGTAGGGCAATACTGCGTACCCTCAGGTACGATCTCACCACAAACAACGCACGTATTATCTGACGGAGGGCGTTTTTTTTGTTCGTCTGCCTGTGTAGCAATCTCACCGGCACACGCCGCATATCCGGCAAGGTCAACGAAGCTATCAGGACTTGAGCCTGTAGCGATTCTTGCAACCTTCAGCAAGGACATCATAACGGCAACGTCCTTTGCCTCTACGCCGTTGATAGGCAGTACCTTTGCAAGCTCAGGGTGAGCTGCACGAAGATAAACGCCCCACAGCAGACCGATAGTAGTAAAGTTATCCTCAGGAGTACCGTAGTCCTCCTGACGCTTACCGCAGACACACTTTTCAGCGGCAGCCAATACTTCAGCTCTCTTCATGTTATCTGCCTCCTTATAAGAGTTTCAGGCTTACCAGCAACAGCACAGAAAAGAGGGCTGATCCTGTAAGCTCTAAGTATGATCTTTTAATGTCATTAGCGCCTAAACTTGACAAAGCAAAGAATACCGCTAACACTAAAAAGATGATTTTTACAGTGATTATCACGTATGTACCTCCTCAGGGAATCGTACTTTTGTTACGGCTATAGGGAAGTCCTCAATCTCAGAGGCCCACAAACAAGAGCCTGTACCGTTGAGCATTTCCCATATCAAGGGAAAACCGCCTATGCCGTCAAAGAGGCTTGCCATATTATGATCTGTACCGCAGCAGAGGGACAGCTTTTGCAGTACATAAAACCACGGCGGAATAGCAATGCTGTTACCGAGGGCCTTATATCTTGCTCCGTCAGTAGTTTTCTTTTTCTTGCCGTTTTCGTCTATGTACGCATACAGAGCCTCAACAAACTCATAGGTCAAATTGCCGTCAGTGTCGAACTCTTGATAGCGGTCATAGTCTACAACCTCTCCTATCTGAGTCCAGCCGTCAGGAAAACCTTGCAGCCGTTCACACTCAAGAGGGGTGAGCCGTCTTACAACCTCTTGTACTGTAACCGCTGACGGACCTTTGGCAACGAGGGTAGAGTTGATACCACTGTCTGTGATCTCAAAGTTGTACTGTGCGTTAGCACCCCGATTGAACGAAGCTCTATCAAGGGCATAAACTTTATTGAGTATCATAGGTGTGTTGCCCCCCCCTGTTCCCATACGGCCTGTTAAAGCCTGTACCGTGTTATTAGCAGAGAATTTTACACGGCTGTCATTCGGGTGATTTTCAATAGCAATACATACGGTTGCATCATTGTTACCAGCTAACAGTGTGGGAGATTGTTCAAGATGATAAGCAATATCCGCCTCTGCTCCGGCTCTTTTACCTGCAACACTCAAATCCTGACAGGGACTACCGCCGATTATTACATTTACAGGGGTTGCTTCAGCTCCATTTATTTTTGTTATATCGCCTAAGTGTTTCATAGTGCTTCACCTCTAAATATCAACATCAAAACTGTTATCGTTCTCAGCGTAGACGTTGCTATCATCAAGCTCAATTTCAGTTTTGTTGTAGTAGAGGTTGGCTACAAAGGCTTCAAAGGTACTGAGTGTACCAATGCGGAGAGATTGACTGAGATCGTGGCCGTTAAGGTAGAGCCGGGATATGCTGTTCTTTTTCTTATCGCGCCAAACACAAAAGGCAATCTCAATATCAGCACTCTCATAGCTGTCTAACGGGTGATCCGCAAAACGGATTTTGTAGTGCTTAAAATTGCCGTCCTCTCTAACCTCAAGGTCAGAGGTAAACTCCTGACGCTCATACTTCTCACTTTCGTCTGTATGTTCCAGCACCCACTCACGATAGGCACTGAAAATCAGGGAGAGGCTTACGCACTCATGCTTTTGCAGAAGGACAGAGTTAAGTGCTGCCTGTACCTTCTCAGCAATATCAGCGCTGTAAAGCTCCTGCACAACGCTTTTAACAGTCTGTGCAATAAAGCCGTTGTAGGCGGAAAAGCCACAGTCTGCGGCAATGCTGCTAACGCTGCCTTTTACCTGCTCAGAAATACTGTTACGGAAAGCATAACTACTAAGTTCAGAGGTAATAGCGTCCATAACTGTTTTCTCAACAGTTTCCTCAATTTTGCGCTTTATTACGCCGTCAGCGTCAAGCTGATTTAGCTTGTCTGCTACAATTTTGGAAACGTCAATATTCATCTGCTTAGCCCTCCAAAATGCCGTCAAACACAATAGGCAGTTTTTTTTGCAGGGCGCGGAGCAGCGGTGTAGCTACCTCTCTCATCTGAGGGTGAGCAGCCGGCGCACAACGTAGCTTGAAGAAATGACGCCACTCTCTGAGGTTAGCGGTCATCACAACCTCTGTCTTGAGGCTGTTAGGCAAAACAGCTCTTGCTTCCTGCGGAGTACAGCCCCAATCCAAAAGGCTGAAATAAGCCGCCTCAGTAGCCTCACACGCCTCTTTCCATTTGTTGTAGGCAAGAGTGTCAGGCTGGAGGTAAAAAGGCTCTACAACGGTGATCTCACCGCTAAAATCGTCTTTGGAGTAGTTGCAGTAGCGTGTACTCTCCTGACAGTAGGAAGCCAGTCTGTGCCTCACGATTTCGTGAGATACGCCACGATCACAGATAAACTTTACTGTGATATTGAAATGCTCAAGGACAGCTTCGTGTCCTCTCTTGATGATGCTCTGCACGAAGGTACGGCAGGACTCATCCGTGATTTTCTTTTCAGACTTGTAACAGGTACGTCCGCAAAGCTCAATGTGCTTCAGGATTGCCTCACTATCAACAGGAGTGAGGATTTCAAAGCCGGGTGATACGATTCTCATTTGCGTGTACCTCCTGTCTTAGCATCAATGCAAACCACGATATAAAGAGCTACCAACAGATAACCCAAGTACAGGAAAAGCCAGTACCACGAAAAGTGAATTGCCAACACCACCGGTGTAGCAAGTATGCCGATTACGGTTACTGCGATAGCTACCATAGCTGCGATAATGAGCGTCAGCTTCAAAAGGTTTATATAATTCGTTTTCATAATAAGATTGCCTCCATTTAATCTTTTTTGAAAAATGTACCTACCCAGCCTTCAGCGCCAAGCGGTAAGCCCTGCGCCCACGGGATAGGCTGTGCCATAATCTCCACAACGGATTTAAGCATTGTTTCATTGTCTGCATAAGGGGCTATATCAATAACCACCTCATCATGCACGTGGAATACCACAGGATAGCCTGCTTCTTCCAAATGGTCTATAGCCTGAGCCAGACAATCACGGGCTATAGCCTGAACGCAGTTCTCCACCAGCTTACCGCCGTAGGTTTCAATGCGTTTCCACTTCTTAGTGGTCTGATCCATACCCATATAGGAGATAGAGGGATTGCCCCAGCGATTCTCGCCAATGGCAGGATCAACATAATAGAGTTTTCGTCCTGAAGGGAGTAGAATTGTCAGGCAAGTAGTACCCTGCACACAGTCATACTCTCTTGCAACGGTGCAGCATCTTACTTTGACAGAGCCGCCATAGTTGATAACCTGAACGGCTGCACTGTCAAAGGCGTACCACAAATCACGGATTTTAGAGTTAGCTTCACGCCAGCGGTTTACAATGTCCTGTACCTCTTCGTCCGGCAGGTCTGCAAGCAGTCCGCCAGAGTCCATGTTACGCATTGCACCAACGCCGCCCTGATAGCCTAATGCCAGCTCAGCAACCTTGCCGCGCTGTCTTAGAGCGTACTCAGGATTACCCTTTTTAATAAGCTCAAGGGGAACACCAAACATCTGAGAGGCAGAGGCCTCATAGATTTTGCCGTGTGTTCTGAAAACCTCAAGCCGCCACTCCTGATCTGCAAGCCACGATATAACACGGGCCTCAATAGCGGAAAAGTCCGCATCTATTAAGACGTGTCCTTCGGGTGCAACAAAAGCGGTACGGATGAGCTGTGAGAGGGTGTCATTCACTGAGCCGTATATTACCTTCAGCCCGTCAAGCTGCCTGTGTTTAACAAGCTGACGTGCAAGGTCCAGCGGCTCTGTGTAGGTGCGTGGTAGATTCTGTACCTGCACCAAACGCCCAGCCCAGCGCCCGGTACGGTTAGCACCGTAATACTGTAGGAGTCCTCTAACTCTGCCGTCAGGACAGACGCACTCCTCAATGGCGTCATATTTTTTCATAGAGGTTTTACCCAGCTCTTGCCGGATAGCAAGCATACGGTTTACCTCATCACTGTTTGCATCACGGTTTAACAGGCTGCTTACAGTTTCTTTACGAAGGTTAGTGATTTCTTCTCCTGTCTGCTCCTCAAGCCACTGTGCAAGCTGTTTTACGCTGTTAGGGTTGTACAGCCCTGAAAGCTGAATAGCCTCCTCTTTGAGAGAGGTACTAACAGTAGCACCCAGCTCCAAAGCACCGTGTACAAAGTCCATATCCACCGCAACGCCTCTGTCATTGATAATAAGGTCCGTTTCCCACTGCTTTTGTACAAAGTCAGGTACGGGGAACGCTGAGAGCCTTGTATCAATTTCCATTTCGGTAACAACGTCCTGTATGCAGTATTCTTTGAATAGCTGCCATTTCTCAGGATCGTGGTGAGGGTAGTT
>JAFTHF010000088.1 GCA_017457545.1 Clostridia bacterium | reverse complement strand
TTATGAACAAAGTCAGCGTTACTTTCGGCATATTTTGCTTCTGCAATGTTTGCGCTGATCGAAGAAGCACTGCGAATAAGTTGCTTTGTATATTCGGGGCGACCTTTTATTTTTGAGCAAAGTTCGGTAATTTCAACTGCAAACTCAATCGCGAGTTCGTGTGAGGTTTTAGCCATAAATACTCCTTTTTGGTCCACCTGCGGTGGAGTGATATAGACGGCGTTGCCGTCGTGATATAGCGCAACTTCGTCGCGCGTGATATGCTTGCTATCGCAAGCGTGATATAACCTCGCGTTGCTCGGCGTGATATGCGCACTTTGTGCGCGTGGAACGCCATCGCCTTACGTCGCGTAAGCGACATATCACGAACGCAGAGCGTTCTATATCACGTTCGCTTTTGCGCAATATTTCGCAAAAACGAATATATCACGCGCCGTAAGGCGTTATATCACGTCGTTTTGTCTGACCACGTCAGACAAACCACAGATTCGACATGCTGCGTATGAGGAAACATATCGACGCCTTGGATTTTGTTTACCTTATAGCCGTTTTTGGTCAGAGTAACAAGGTCACAGGCAAGGGTTTCGGGGTTGCAGGAGATGTAAACTATACGCTTGGGAGATAAGGTAATAAGGCTACGGAGAAATTGCATACTGCAGCCTGCCCTTGGAGGGTCGGTAATTACCACGTCGGCGCTTTCACCGTTTTTGGCAAGGTCACTCATAAATGCGCCTGCATCGGCAGAATAAAATTTTGTATTCTTTATTCCGTTAAGCTGTGCATTTACCTTGGCATCCCTTATGGCATCCTTATTTACCTCGACACCGATAATCTGCTTTGCCTTATTCGCCATTGTAAGACCTATGGTGCCTGTGCCACAGTAAGCATCTATTACCCTTTCCTTACCTGTAAGGGCTGCGTAATCCTTAGCCAAGCTATATAAAATTTCTGTCTGCACAGGATTAATCTGGTAAAATGAACGGGGGCTTATTCTGAAGGATAAGCCACAAAGGGTGTCCGTAATGTAGCCGTCTCCGTACAGAACCTCACTATCCTCTCCAAGCATAAGTGCAGTATTTGTGTTATTGATGTTCCAAACTATTGTAGTGATTTCAGGGTGACGGCGAAGAAGCTCGTTTACAAAGGAGCGCTTTGACTTAAATTCACCTAAGGCAGTTACAAGAACTACCATTATTTCGCCACTTGCAAAGCCCTTACGCACTAAAACGTGACGTAAAAAGCCTGACCCTGTGTTTAAATCGTATGCTTTTATCTTAAATGAGGGGCAAAGTACCTTTATAGTTTCAACTATTGCCTGGGCGCATTTATCCTCAAGCATACAGTCCTTTACCTCTGTTATTTTTCCTGTGGTGGATTGATACAAGCCTGTTATAAGTCTACCGTTTTTAAAGCCAAAGGCACTCTGCGACTTATTACGATAATTATAAGGAGCTTCCATTCCTATAATTTCGTTTACGTGTCCGAATTTTCCAAGCAAGGAAATAAGCTTGACCTGCTTCATTTTAAGCTGCTCTTCATATGTAAGATTCTGAAGCTGACAGCCACTACACTTTTTTGCGTAGGGACACTTGCTCATTTCTCCACCGCCTTTCATTTATCTATATTCGTCAAGGACGCTTTTTAAAAGCTCCGGATTGTCGGTCATAATACAGTCGCAGCCCATTTCAATAAGCAGACGCATTGTTTCTGCATCGTTGATTGTCCAGTACTGAACTGCTATATTTCTTCTGTGTGCACGTTTAATATATGTTTTCTTGGCAAGATTGAGGGTTATGCCCACATCGTAATCTGTGGGAATCTGCAAGCAGACAAAGTCACCGTTATCAAAGATATTTACCTTGAACATCTGTGTAACGATAAATTTAGCAGCTGTACCCATAGGCGCACCTCTCATAAGTGAGGGGTACTTTTCCTTAAGCTCTACCTCGATTTCATCGTGGAAGGTGCCTATTACTATTCTGTCAAGATAGTTGGGATATTTCTGAAGTGTTTCGTAAAGAATTTTGCACGCCTCATATCCACGCTCTCCCTCATCCTTGATTTCAACTATAAAAAGAAGGTCGGGATTAGTCTTATAAAACTCCTCAAAAAGCTGTTCGATTGTTGCAATCTGCAAGCCCTTTTTTGCCAAATCTGTTTCGTTTTTATAGATACGGTTTCCGTTTTTATCTTCAAAATAGTAGCCGAAGTTATATTTTCTAAGCTCCTCAAGGGTCATATCCTTGATGTAATGGCGCTTTGATTTATCCTTGCAAAGCTCCTTTACCTCGCTAAGAGAAATATCTCCGTTTACATTACAGGTTTCGTCTATGTAATCGTCGTGATTATACACAAGGTAGCCGTCCTTTGTAAGATACAAATCGCTTTCTATAATCTCAACATTATAGGTCTTTACTGCCTCACGGAATGCAAGCATAGTATTCTCGGGATTACATTCTCCACCTCCACGGTGGGCAGCAATCATAGGTAGCTGACCCTTTTCAACTATAAAGGGGTTATTCTCGATATTCTTTTTGGGTGGAATAATATTTACTGTAAGCATAAACAAGGTTATGGCAAGTAAAATAAAGCCTATTACTGTTAATACCTTATGTTTTCTCATAAATTTATCCTTTTCTTATACAAGTATTAAAATTACAACTGCTGCGGCTACCATAAATATAGGAAGAAGAATTGAAAAAATAATTACCTTTTTATCAACCCTTTTCAAGCTATCTACTCTTTCATATTCGGAAAGCTTATCCATTATCGCCTCGTTTGAACGGGCAATACCTGCTGCAATAGCTGTGCTGATTGATGTTTTTGCTGTTACAATTCCTATTACAACAGCCAAAGCAATCAATGCTATGCCAACGCCTACGCTGCTTGACAGCTTTAGCTTACCTATTGCTTCAAGAACCAAAGCGCCGATACCGAAAATATAATTCATTACAAGAGTGGTAATTCTGCCAGCCTTACCGCTTCTCTGGTAGCTGCGACAGGCTCTGCTTAATTCTCTTTTATCGTTGTTATTCATGCTTTTCTCCTTTATTTCAAACGCCATTCTATGTCTATGATTACATCACCATAATATATTTCATCACCGGTAAGCTCCTTGCCTATATATACCTTCCAGCAATCATAGGTTTTGCCATGGGCAAGAACAAAGATACTGTCCTCCTTTACCCTTTCTGCATGGACTGAGGAGCTGACAGGCTTTCCGTCTACTATTATGGAGACACCGGAAATACAGCATCCTTCCTTCCTAAAAAGATGGTCGCCTATTATGATATAGCCACCGACTACTGAGCCTGAAACACTATTCTCCTCACTTGTAGGCTCACCACCGTTTAAGTCAATTCTGTACTTAAACTCAGTTCTACCTGCGTCCTTTACTTTTTGACCGTATATCCAGTAGGTCCTGTAATGCTTTCTGTTAAAAGCATTAGTACCGATGGTTTCCCATGTGCCGTCCTCATATTCAATCTCTACATTTAATATCTTTTCACACTCGGCGCATTGACATTTGATTTTTCCTACTGTAAATTCCGATGTGGTCACATCATAGGTGGGTGGCACAAAATTACCAAGAACAACGGACTTTTCGGGATGCTCATTGGGATTTATCTCGGCGGTCTTTACAAATAAAGCTGCGTTGTTCGTCAGCTCCTTTGAAAAGGTGCTAAGAGTTACATCCTTGCTTTCACCGATAAGCTTGGCTTCATACCTCTTAAGGACTTCATTCCATTGACTTTGATTAAGTCGGTATTCTGTTCCACCGACGCTTATACAGGTGGCAGAAATATTTTCTGTATAGTAATTTTCCTTGTTCAGCTGAGGTAATTTGATTTCAAGCCTATGCTCTGCTTCCCGTGTGCAGATATAATAAAGTCTGTTATCTGTAACCTCATAGCTTTCGGGTGAATATTTATGTCCTCTTATACAAGCAGAATACTCAAGTGTAAGCTTATATAGGGCTGAGCGTGAAGCATTATAGTAGCTTTGCGGAGCCTTCTCTGATGCTTCACCGTCTGCATAAGAGCTGACAAGCTTATATTTCAGCTTTTCGCCCTCGACTTCTGTTATTGTATAATTTTCCTCTGCTGAAAGCTTTGGCAAAATAAAGCGAATATCCGTACCCGACTCGGACAGGTACGTGCCACATTCATCAAAATAGTCGCATTTAAGCTTAAGATATCCGTCCTTATCGTATGTAGGCTCTACCACCTCATAGCCCGAATGGTAGAATGTATGGTTTACCTTTGCCAGAGTAACATCCTTAAGGGTTATTTCCTCCTCATCGCTGTTGAAAATTCTTCCACAGGTGGAGCATTTAAGGTGAGCAATTACACCCTCTGTCTGACAGGTGCTCATTCTACCGAAAACCGTTTCATAGGTATGAGTACATCCTGGAATTGTGGTTTCCTTTTTGTATCCACATACGGAACAAATATAGTAGCCCTCTCCGTCAACCAAGAGAGTGGCCTCCTTAGTAACGGTTAATTCACCATATGTATGTGATTCTCCGGATTCTATATAATCGCAATTATCACATTGCAAGCTATGACAGCTTTCGTCTATAATATATTTATCTGAAAAAGCGTGATTTCCTCTTTCGCAGTCGGATAGCAAAATTCTACAGGAGCTGAGAGCTATGACGGATAAGAGTAATATGCAAAATACTGTTCCTATAAATAGTGCTT
>JAFTHF010000087.1 GCA_017457545.1 Clostridia bacterium | reverse complement strand
TTTCTCCAATAAAGTTGACCTTTTTACCGATTGTAACCTTGTCGCAATCACATCCAGAAAATGCTTCCCTACTGATTTTTTCAAGTCCGTCGCCTATTACAACTTCTTTGAGATATCCACAACTGTAGAACGCCTTTGCACTAAGTGTTGTTAAGCTGTTTGGTAACACTATCTTTTCAATTTTAGAGCATCCGAAAAATGCTTGATCATAAATAGCTGTTAAGCCCTCGTTAAATTCCACCTCTGTAAGATTTTCACAATATTTAAATGCCATCTGTCCGATTTGTGTAACATTAGCGGGAATTACAATTTTTTCAAGTCCAGAATATGAAAATGCTCCACCGTATATTGTTTCAATTTTATTTCCTATAGTAAAGCTTTTCAGCCCTCCGCACCGTGCAAACATATTAGATGCGATGATCTTTGTATCCTCATGCATTTTAACAGCTTTTATACCCGAACGCTCGAACACGCTTACACCAAATTCAATATCAGGAGATTGAATATCTAATTCATTAATATCACTCTCGCTAAACGCCTTATCTCCTACCTTTTGAATTCCATTGGGAATTACAAGCTTAGTTATTGTTTTGTTTCGTAAAAAAGCCTCTGCCGCTATCTCTTTAACAGGCTTTTCATTATATTCAGTAGGGATTACAAGCAATTCACTTGTATATTTACCGACACCTGTAATGATGTAATAAGAACCGTCCTCGCTAAGCTTAAATTCAAGAGCTTCCAGAGGATTAGCTGTATTACAATATGTGCAAATCCCATCTACATAATTATGTGTAAGCTTAGGTATTATTTCTTGCTCCTTCAAAATTTCTCCACACAGGGTGCAGCATTCTCCCTCAGTTAAGCCTGTCTCATAACATGTTGCATCCTTTTTTTCAAGGATCTTTTTTTCATGCTTACAGCCACAAGAAGTAAGCAAAAAAACAAATATCAGTAAAATTATTAACAAAGATAAAGTTAATCTTTTCATGTTTACCTCCTTAAAAGTACTTATTGATTATATTTTATCATACATAAATAAGTTTTACAATAGCCTATTGTAAAATAAAAAAGTAGACACTTGGTCCACTTTTTTATTCAAATGTAAATTCAAGAAATTCAATTGAGCCGTTGCCCTCATAAAAGAAATAAAGAGGATATACTCCGTTTGGTACAGAGATATTACAGCCTGCCTCTGTCCAATTCTTGTTATCGAAAACGGGAATTCTGCCTATTGCATCGCCATTAGGTGAAAGCTTAACTATCATTTCACCCTTTGGTACAATATCATAGGTACGGTACTTGATTTTTATTGATTTTACATCCTTAAAATCAAAGTATTTATATCCTATCATTGTGTTATTTTCAATCTCGGAAATAAAATGCTCCTCTCCCTTAAAGGATATATGAGGGAGTCTTGCACCGGGACATGCACAATGAGGCACCTTGCCGTTTGTAAGATTACAGCAAATAGGTGACGGATACGTACCCTTGGCTACAAGCGGTCCTCCGTTTAAGCCACAGGATGTCATTTCAACCTGTGGGATAAATCCGTTATCAAGAATTTCAATCTCCTCAGCGCAGCCCTGACGTGAATATTCCATCTTCAAGGTGTGACGGTGATAGAAAATGTACCATTTGCCGTTTATATTTTCAATGCTGCCATGGTTATTGCCGGATCGCATAAGCCTGTTTTCAGGCTTTCTGCCCTTGTAGCCTACATCGCCGTTTGAAATTATAACTCCACCACACTTAAAATCTCTGTCGGGATAGTCACTTGTAGCATAGCAAAGCTCATGATTTTGCCAGGAGGAATAAACAAAATAATATTTATCGCCCACCTTACGCATTGAGCTTGCCTCAAAAAATTCGTGTCCCTTAAAATCCGAGCCCTCGTAAATTGAAGGGAAAATCCTCTTGGGAGTGTCTTTAATTGTCATCATATCGTCTTCAAGCTGAACATAGATAGGTCCCATTACTCCACCGGGAGTATTAAGAACCTCCTCCCTCGTTTTCTTGAAGGTGGACATCTGCCTTTTTATACTTTTCTCACGGGAAATCGTGGGATTTTCATCAAAATCAAACCACATTCCGTAATAAAAGCGTATAGTACCGTTATCGTTAAAGCAAGCAGG
>JAFTHF010000086.1 GCA_017457545.1 Clostridia bacterium | reverse complement strand
TTCCACCAGCAGTGGAAACCCCACTATGATTGCTACACGTCAGCAGGAATTTGATATAGAGATAATCGCACAGCTTGAGGGTGATATTAGTGACGGTCAGAAAGCAGGTCTTTCAGCCTTTTATAACAGCGATTACCATTATGATATTTTGATAACCAAGGATCAGGACGGCCACAAGGTATGCTTACGTAAGCACGTAGGAGATATTGACGTAGTTGTTGCATCTCGCAAGGTTGACTACAAGGGCTCAATTCGTTTCAAAATCAAGAGTAATCAGGAATGGTACAGCCTTTACTATGAGGAAAACGGAGAGTTTATCGAGCTTGGCAGAGGCAAAACAGCATTACTTGCCACAGAGGTAACGCATCCTATGACCTTTACAGGAACATTCCTAGGTATATTCTGCGAAAAAGGAAGCATTTCAATTACACATGCTTCTCTTAAAGATTTAAAGTAAAATAAAAAGCACTGCAAACGCAGTGCTTTTTTGCACACTACAATAAATGACAATATTTGTCACAGTTCGATTTTTGAAAAAGTATTGATTTATATATGTTTATATGATATAATTACTACGTATATTTATGGTATATCGAAATTTTAGCATGAGTTGACAAGGAGTATTAAATATGCAAGAAAAAGAGATAAGTTTAAAGGATATGCTATTCAGCGCACTTCGTAAGTGGCGTAAAATAGTTGCTTTTGCTATTATTTGCGCTATCCTTATGGGCGCCTTTACTGCGGTTTCCCGTGTTATTGATATGAATGATCCCGAAAAGGTTGAATTGTGGCAAACCGAGTATGAAATTGCACACGGTTCATACTGGGCTAAAATTAATGATATTGACCGTCAGATAAATGAAAATGAGATTTTAGCTTCTCAGGCAGAGCTGGCAATTGTGCGTCTTGATATTAAAAAGGCAGATTATGCAGCTAACCTTCAAAATATCATGGCTAATATTGAATATTATAATGCTCTTATTGTGGACTGTGAAGCCAATATTGAAGAATTGAAGCTTGAAAAGCAAAAGCTTGAATATTACTTGGAATACCGTAGAGAGCAGAATAAGAATAGTCTTCTTATGTCAATTGACCCATACGATGTTAATGTATATGAAGCATATATTCGTGTGGACAGCGGATATGAAATTCTCCCCGGAAATACATATCAGAATCAAGACCCTACTCCGGAGCTTATTCAGACATACTGCCTGTTAGTTAACAATACAGAGTTTTATGACAAAATGATAACTGAATTAGACCTTGGCACAGAGGTTCGCTACCTTACAGAGGTTGTTTCCGTTGGTGCATACGGAGCTAATTCTATTCGTGTTCGTGTTATAAGCGATGACGGAGCCTGGGCTAAAAAAGTTGGCGAATACATGGTAAAGGCTATTATGGATAATCACAGTAATCTGATAGCATCAATAGCTGATCACGATTTGGTTGAATATAATTCCAATAGCTATTCCGTAGTTGATCTTGACACTTATTCAAGACAGGTAGCATTTAAGCAGGAAGAGATGAACTATGAGGCTGCTATCCGTGATGTGGATATGTCTATCCTTCGTGTTGAAGAAAATATTCGTAGTATAAATACAGATATTCGTTACAGCAATCAGGAAATAGAAGAAATCGAAATTGCTATCACTGAATTACCTCTTGAAGAAAAGACCTTAAGGGATGAGGTGAATGGCTATTACGATGCAAACTTCGAATTAAAAACTGAACGTCTTGAGCTTGCTAAAAAGCCGGAGCCCGTGTATCATGGCTATACAACCATGAGCGTAATTACCGGGTTTGTTAAATATGCTATTATTGGTGGTGTCGTAGGATGTGTTCTTGCAGCAATATACTTTGCTGTTATAGGAGTTATGGGTGGAAAGGTTATTTCCTCCAAGCAGGCTTGCGATGTATTGGATGCTAAGCTTCTTGGCTACTGGCCTAAGACAGCAAAGAAGCGCCTTGCATTTGTAGATAGATGGATTGGCCGTCTGTCAGGCACAGAGAAGAAGAATGTAACTGCAGAGGTTGCTACAAGCCTTGTACTGTCCAATGTTTCTGTTGCTTGCGGAAGCGATACCAAGACTATACTTTGCTGTGGTGGTGCAGCTAAGGAAACCATAGATGCAGTTGCTGCTGCCATTGCAGAGCAGCTACCCAATGTGAAGGTTATTTCCGGAACTACTATTGATGTAGATCCTGAGGTAGTACATGGAGCAGCTCAGTGCGACGGTGTCGTATTAGTTGAGCAGATTGATAAATCCGGCTTGAATGCTGTTATCAATATAAAGGAACAGCTTAAGCGTAACGAAAAGGATTTACTCGGTATAATCATGTGTTAAATAATTTAAAAAGCACTCGACTGTCGCTTTTATTGTAAGACGAAAGCCCCGCCATAATGAAGTGAACTAAATGGGGTTCACTTCACTGTGACGGGTTTTTCTTTTGCATATTGAAAAATGTTGATATATATGATAAAATGTGATAACGAAGCTCTTTGGAGGGTTTATGAAGGAATTTTTTGGTTGGGGTGGATATACCCGTGAGCCCGAGGGCTATATGTCATGGCAGCATATTTTATTTGTTACTTGCCTTATGATTTTAATGACAGCTTTGGCTGTGCTCTTCGGCAAAAGAAACAAGGGCAAAAGTGATGCTGAGAAAAACCGCGTGCTTATTGTAGCTGCGATTTCTATTGATGTCTTTGAGGCTTTTAAAATCGTTATTATTTGCTTAAGAGCGAACGATCCGCTTTTGTGGCTTTATGAGCTGCCTCTTTTTATGTGCAGTATTTTGCTGATTGCAATTCCTCTTGCTGCATTTTCCAAGGGACGAATGAAGGAATCTATGATAGATTTCGTGCTGATTTTCGGTCTTCTCGGTGCTGTTTTAGGCACATATCTGGCAGGTAATAACTACGGGTCGTACCCTGTGCTGGGCTTTGATAATGTTGTTTCGGGAATTACTCACTCTATATCGGGATTTTCATCTCTGTATATATTTGTGACGGGTATGGCAACAGTAAAAAAGAAAAATATACCTATTACAGCTTCTGTTCTTACGGGCTTTGCAGTCTGTGCATTTATTGCTAATAAGCTGCTTGATTACAACTATATGTTCCTTACAAGAGGCGATGGAACACCTTATGATATTATTTACAATCTGGTGGACGGAAACCAGGTGCTTTATCCTATGATAGTTGTATTGCTTTTCTACATTTACATAGTAGCATTTTATAGCGTATATTTCTATCTTCGATCAAAAAAAGCTAACAGATTTTATGCTAAAATGAGCTAAACAACCTTGGAAAGGAGAATGTGCGATTAAAAGTATATTAAGCTCTCTTAAAACAAAAATTATCCTCTTTTCCATGTTGCATCTTGTGGTGGATGGACTTTGCTCGTATCTGATATTTGCTAAGCTATACCCTGATAATACTGAGCTTTCTTTGTTTATTTTCTTAGGCTACAACCTTTTGGCATTTGTAACACAAGCGCCTGTGGGTGCAATTATCGATAAATATAATAAGCCTAAGCTTTTTCTTGTAATAAGCTGTATTTGTGTTAGTCTTGGATACATTTTAAGCGGCGTAGCAATCATTTCCGTTATACTTATAGGCATGGGAAATTCGCTTTTTCACGTATGTGGAGGCAAATATATAACAGAAGAAAGTGATAATGACATATCAGCCCTTGGAATATTTGTTTCAACAGGCGCAATAGGACTTTTCATAGGACAAAAATATACTTCCTTTCTTCCTTTAGTATTTATATTCTTTTCTGTTCTTCTGATTGGCACAGTATTGCTTTTTCTTTCCAATGACGGTAAGCGTACAGAGAATAGAGAAGTAAATGTGGAAATAAAAAATAGCTTTGCAATATTTATTGCTGTAATAGCCGTTGTAGTAATAAGATCCTTTATTGGCAAGATAGCCACGGGAGAATTTGAAATAACAGGCATTGTAGCCCTGCTTATTGCACTTGCCACCGCACTTGGAAAAGCGTGTGGAGGAATTGTAAGTAAGATAATAGGTATAAATAAAACGGCAATAATTTCATTCACAGTAGCAGCCGTTTGCCTTACACTTGGAAGAGGTGTAACTGTAATTTATATAATCGGAGTATTTGCCTTTAATTTTTCAATGCCTATAACGCTGTATTTTGCAAATCAACTTTTGAATGGTAAAGAGGGCTTTGCCTTCGGCTCACTGGCAGCATTCTTGATTCCGGGATATTTTATTGCTATGAGCATACCAAAAGAAGCAGCAATATATACAGTAATCCCGCTTGTTATTATGTCATTAGCGTTAATACTCATAACAGGGTGTGCTTTTAATACCGGGAAAGGGCAAGAGAATACGAAATGATAATTATATGCTGGTTACTCACGTTGGCACTTGAAAGCATAATGCTTTTTATTCTCAAGGAAAGAAAGCTCGGTACGTTTGCCTTTATGGCTTCCTTGAATACCTTTACCAATCTGTCAATTAACGGAATACTTATTCTTTTGAGCCCCGATGATAATCATAGGTATTACTTATGGGTTGCAGCTTTGGAAATCGCCGTTCTCATAGTGGAATGCTTGTTTATTTATCTCTACACAAGAGACAAAAGAAAATCAACACTGTACAGCTTAAGCTGTAATTTATTTAGCTACATTGTAGGCACATTTATCATATTTTTATTATTTTAGGAGAACTGTTATGCATCTTTTTGATATTATTTTCCCCGGCACAGAGCCCACACCATCAGATCCTTCACCGTGGGGATGGATTGCCATTGGAACTGCTGTATTTTTGGGATTAGCGTTTGCCGCATTTTTGATTTTTAAAAACAGAAGAAAATAGCTTAATTGTTTAAAGGAGACGAATTATGTACTATTTGGATGTTGTATCCCCTTTTCACGAGGCGATGGAATTTCTAACAAGCGGAGTCTTTTTAGGAATACTCGGAGGCGCCGTATTGGCATTTTTACTTGTTGTAGCATTTATAGCTTTTAAAAATAAGAAAAAATGATTTGAAAGCGACGGAGTACCGTCGCTTTTCTATTGCAAAACTCCTGTATCTGTGGTAAAATGAGATAAAGAATCTCTCTTGGAGGCTTTATGGACATCAGTAAAATCAAAGTAATCGCTATGGACCTTGACGGCACACTTACTCAGCATAAGGAAAAACTGAGCCTTGAGCATAGGGCAGTCCTTGATGAATTAGCGAAAAAATATAAGCTTATAATGGCAGGCGCAGGTCAGGTCGGACGCATTTTTAATCAGATGAATCAGTACCCCATAGATATAATCGGCAACTACGGCTTACAATACGGAATTTACGATAAAAACGACAAAAGCATACACGTGGTAAGGGATTTATCCTTCCCCGTGGATAAGGAAGCCATAGAAAATAAGGTTACATATTTCAGAAATAAGTACGGCTTTACAGAATACAGAGGCGATAATGTGGAATATCACGTATCCGGCTGTATAACCTTCC
>JAFTHF010000085.1 GCA_017457545.1 Clostridia bacterium | reverse complement strand
TAGTTAAATAAAATTTTTCCTTAGACATAGTTTCTCCTTATTTGACCTCGCAGCCACCGATATATACATTGTCAATTTCGGGATTTGTAATATCGGAAACAGTAATAAAGTCTGCGCGGTAGCATTTAGCTATTTTACCCACAAAATCGGCCTTTACCATTCTTGCAGGGTTAATTGTTGCGTATTTGATAGCTTCGTTTAATGAAATATTGCAGAATGCCATCATATTTTTCATTGCCTTGAACATTGTAAGTGTGCTTCCGGCAAGAGTGCCGTTTACGTCAACTGCACGTCCGTTCTTAACGTAAACATCAGTACCTGCAATCTTATAATATCCTTCAGGCGCACAGGTAGCGCACATAGAGTCGGTAACAAGCACTATCTTATCCTTGGGCTTTGACTTGTATGCAAGCCTTACCATAGCGGGATGAACATGCTCACCGTCACAGATAATCTCTGCATATGCATCGTTGCAGTTGAGTGCGCAGATGGCAGCACCGGGATTTCTGTGATGCACCTTTGTCATAGCATTAAAGGTATGTGTAAATGAACGGGCACCGTTTTTTACAGCCTCAAGGGCTTCCTCATATGTAGCATTTGTATGGGCAATGCCTACAGTTACGCTAAGCTCAGAGGCAAGCTTTAAAAATTCCTTAGCGCCCGGAAGCTCAGGAGCCATAGAGAAGTGAATAGGCGGAGGCATCATTGCAAGGGCAAGGGTGTTAAGCTCACTCTGAACAGGGGGAGCAAGAAGCTCAAGCATATGTGCGCCCTTCATTTCGGGATTTAAGTATCTGCCCTCCATATGAATACCGATAATATTGGCATATCCACCACGCAGACGGAGTCTGTTCTGGTTGATTGCAAATATGGAATTCATAAGGTGGGAAACTGTATCAGATGCAAGAGTAGCCATGACTGATGTGGTACCTGCCTTTGCATAGGTATGGCACATTTCAGGTATCTGCTTGTCATTTGCGTAATTAAAGTCGTATCCGCCAACACCGTGGGTGTGAACGTCTACAAGACCGGGTAAAACATATTTTCCCTCAACGGAAATAATTTCGTAGTCGTAGGGAATAGAATCTCTTGTTATGTCCTTAATATAACCGTCCTCACAAAGAATATTTGCCTGGACAAAGGTTTCACTGTTTGAATTGAATATCAAACCGCCGCAAAATGCAACTTTTTTCATATGAACCTCCTGTGTGATTAAATCATCACCTTTTATTTTAACAGAAAAACCCCTTGATATCAAGGGGCTTTTTATAATATTTTAAAATTATTTATTAAGCTCGTTATAAATAACGCTTTTGGCAACGCCTCTGTCCTTGGCTACAGCCTTTGTTGCGTCCATCTTTGACATTCCCCGGGAAATATAGTAGTCAAGATGCTCGGTAAGAGACATATCCACAAAGAAAGCGTTCTTTGCATTTTCCTCCTCACTGGCGCCCTCTACCACAAGCACATATTCGCCTCTTGGCTCGTTTGCTTCATAGTAAGAAATTGCGCCCAAGAGGGTAGTTCTTATAACCTCCTCATTAAGCTTGGTAAGCTCACGGCAAAGAGAGATTTTTCTGTCTCCAAACACCTTGTAAATATCCTCAAGGGTTTTTCTTAATTTGTGGGGTGCCTCGTAGAAAATGGTGGTACGTCTATCGGCTTTTATCTCCTCAAGCCTTTCGTTGCGTTCTCCCTTATTTGTGCTGAGAAAGCCCTCGAAGCAGAATCTTCCTGTTGAAAGAGCAGACAAAGCAAGTGCGTTTACAACTGCACAGCAGCCGGGAATCGCTGTAACGGTTATGTTTTTTTCTGCACAAAGACGGACAAGATCCTCACCGGGATCGCTGATTGCAGGTGTGCCGGCATCCGTAACAAGGGCGCAGCTTTCACCGTTTAAAAGGCGTTCTACAATTATTTCTCCACGCTCTCTTTTGTTATGCTCAAAATAGCTTACCATGGATTTTGATATTCCGAAATAGGAAAGAAGTCTTCCTGTATTGCGTGTGTCCTCAGCTGCAACAAAGTCCACCTCGGAAAGCACCTTGAGGGCGCGCTCCGAAATATCGGACAGATTGCCGATAGGTGTAGCAACAAGGTACAATACTCCACCTACTATTACATTTTTATCCTCTTTTGATAGGTTTCTTGGCTCACTGCTTCTCATTTTAAAACTCCATACTGCAATCTTCGTAGATTTTTGCAAATTTTTCTGTATATTCCTGTGTGCCTTCCTTGTATATATGCACAGGCTCAGTCACGGTTAT
>JAFTHF010000084.1 GCA_017457545.1 Clostridia bacterium | reverse complement strand
GTGTACAGGTGGCTGTTTCCATTAAGCAATCCTCAAAGCTTGAAGACAATTATTTTATATCCTCTCGCTCAAATTGCGACATAGACGTAGCTAAGCTTTGCGCTTATTTTGGTGGCGGTGGACACACACGTGCTGCCGGATGCACAATTACTGCTAAGAGCAAGGAGGATGCGGAAAATAAAATAATTTCCGTATTTTCAAGGGAGCTTATATAATGTCAGAGGAAATTAGCGGTGTTATAATCATAAACAAGCACAAGGGTGTTACCTCCCACGATATTGTGTTTAAAATCCGAAGACTGTTCAACACAAAGAAGGTAGGGCACACAGGCACTCTTGACCCTATGGCGGAGGGTGTGCTTCCCGTTCTTATAGGTAGAGCGGCAAAGGCTGCAGAGTATCTTACCGCCGAGGATAAGGGCTATACTGCCGAAATTCAGCTTGGAATTACAACAGATACAGAGGATATAACAGGTAATATTCTTACAAAATGCGACACTCTCCCCAGAAAAAATGAATTTTTTGAATCTTGTAGCCATTTTGTGGGTGATATAGAGCAGATACCTCCCATGTACAGCGCCCTAAAGGTTAACGGCAAAAAGCTATGCGATCTTGCACGTGAGGGAATAGAAGTCGAAAGAGAAGCAAGAAAAATACATATAAGCCAAATTATCCCCGAGGAAGTGGATGAAAAAGAAGGTATTTATCGCTTACACGTAAAATGCTCCAAGGGTACATATATCCGTACGCTTTGTGCCGATATAGGTGCATATCTTGGGTGTGGCGGTGCTATGAGCTCACTTTTAAGGACACAGAGCGGAAATTTTAACTTAGATGAATCCTATACTATAGCTCAGCTTGAAAATATGAGCTATGAGGAAAGATGCACACTTATTAAGCCTACCGAAAGTCTTTTTGAGGATTGTGAAAGGGTAACCCTTTCCGATTTTTATACAAGGCTTGCAAAAAGTGGCTGTGAAATATATCAGAGCAAAATAAAAACCGATTTTAAAATCGGTCAGCACCTATCGGTATATGATAAAAACGGCTTTTTCGCCCTTGGTAGGGTGTGTGAATATCCACAGGGAAGCGCAATAAAAATGATAAAATTATTTGTTTTATAAAGAAAAACCCGACACAGTGTCGGGTTTTTTGTTTATTTTCTTATCTTGATGCCTTGAGCATATAGGTTTCTCCGTCTACTACGGCAGTTGACTCTGCGCCTGAAACCGCATAATCGTTTCCAACATAAAGGGACCAGTAGGTCATATCCTTGTCGAAATCGTGAGTAATACCGTTTACCTTTTTAATGTAAATACCGAATGCGCCCATTTCTCCCTCGATAAGCTCATGCTCTGAAAGAGCCTCTGAAAGAATAGCCTTATCTGTTTTTATTGTAAAGGTTATTTCTGTGCCGTCCATATGACTTACAATAAAGGTAATGGTCTTAGAGCCCTCGCCAAGGGTAGTATCCTCGGTGTAAAGCATTTCTTCTTCGTCCTTGTCAGCACAGGAAGCAAGGAAGCACATGCTGAAAATCATCAAGAGAGCCAATGTTAATGATAGGATTTTTTTCATTTTCTTTTCCTCTTTTCTTTATCTATATGATAAAACAAAGAGAAGGAGGCAGATTTAATAAAAAATGCATTGTTTTTTAGTAACGTATAGCATTTTTATATACAAACGCCTCTTTATCTTTGGTGTCACCCTCCCTATTTACATAGCGCCCAAGAGTGATTTTACCATTTGGCATTTCGCCAAAAATATATATGTGGCATTCCGACTGTAACGGCAATGGCTGTTGCGACGGATTTTCACCGTGCTTTCCCCCATATATACCTATATTCATTATTTGTTTAAGAAGTTCTGGAGCTCACTCATAAAGGTCTCCACATCCTTAAATTCACGGTAAACGGAGGCAAAGCGCACGTATGCAACTGCATCTCTTGCTCTTAGCTCTCTCATTACCATTTCGCCAATCTCCACAGAGCTTATCTCCTGACGGAGTGAGTTCTGAAGCTCTGCCTCTATCTTATCAGCTATTTCAGCTGAATCGACAGGTCGCTTCTGACATGCCTTCATAAGTCCGGAAAGAAGCTTAGCCTTATCAAAATATTCACGTGAGCCATCCTTTTTAACTACAATGGGCTGCACGTTTTCAATAGTTTCATATGTTGTAAATCTTGCCTGACACTTAAGGCACTCACGTCTGCGCTTAATGCTTTCTTCAACAGGACGGGAGTCGGTTACCTTGCTTTCCTCGTGGCCGCAATGGGGACATTTCATATACGCTACCTCATTAAAAGATTTTTTTAATTATAACATATTAAAGTAAAAAAGTAAAGAGTACGACATAAAATCGTACTCTTTTATACTTATTAAAGTGACTTTTCTGTCTGCTTCCTTGTAACATACTTGATAACAAAGAGCGTACCTATAAGAAGGGCGATTGAAACGGGGATAGCAAGATAAGCTGCCCAATCGGCCGCCAAGGTAAGAACACCTGCAAGGATAAAGGATACAAAGGATACAGCTGCTACTGTAATTGCGTATGGGAGCTGTGTCTGTACATGCTCAACATGGTTGCACTGTGCACCTGCAGATGCCATAATTGTGGTATCGGAGATAGGTGAGCAGTGGTCGCCGCATACTGCACCTGCAAGACAAGCGGACATACCGATAGTGCCAAGAACTGTGCCTGCGGGGAATACTGCAAGTACAATAGGAATAAGAATACCGAATGTACCCCATGATGTACCTGTGGAGAATGCAATAAGGCAAGCTACAATAAAGATAATCGCAGGGAGGAATACTGTGAGGCTTCCCGCATTTGAAAGAAGATTATCTACAAATACGTCAGAGCCAAGAAGGCTTGTCATATTCTTAAGTGATGTTGCGAATGTAAGGATAAGGATTGCGGGTACCATTGCGATAAAGCCCTTGGGAATTGAGTCCATAGCTTCCTTAAAGGTAATAGCCTTACGGCACATAAGATATACAATTGTAAAGATAAGAGCAATGATAGAGCCCCAAGGTAAGCCAACGGTTGCGTCTGTATTACCGAATGAGCCGATAAAGTCAAGGTAATATTCGCTGTCTGAATCGAAGAAGCCACCGTTGTAGATAAGAGCGATAACGCAAGTAACGATAAGAACTACGATAGGAAGAATAAGGTCGATGACACGTCCGTTTTCAGATGCGTTATCCTTCTCCTTGTCAGCCTCAATTGCGCCAAGGTCACCGTTCTGTGCCTTGAATTCAACACCTGCCATCTTACCGTAGTCAAAGCCCATTACCGCAAGCATTACAACGAAGATAAGTGTAAGGATTGAATAGAAGTTAAAGGGGATAGCGGAAACGAACATCTTAAGTCCGCTTGTTCCCTCGGGTGCAT
Organism: Clostridia bacterium; assembly: GCA_017457545.1. Next base: position 9,335 of record JAFTHF010000084.1, on the reverse strand, counting down.
ATGCAGATACTGCGGCAGCCCATGAGGAAATGGGAGCAATCATACATACAGGAGCAGCTGTTGCGTCAATAATGAATGAAAGCTTGCCACGGGAGATGTTATGGCTGTCTGTTACAGGGCGCATAACCGAACCTACTGTAAGGCAGTTAAAATAGTCGTCAATAAAGATAAGAACGCCAAGAACGAAGGTAGCGATTGCAGCACCAACCTTAGTCTTAATATTCTTCTGTGCCCATCTTCCGAATGCCTTTGAGCCACCTGCCTTGTTAACAAGGATTACCATAGCGCCAAGGATTACAAGGAAGATAAAGATGCCGGCTGTGCCTGACACAGCGGAAATAAGACCATCGCTTACTACTGCATCGATAGTCTTGGGAATGTTATAGGAGGCATTTAAAAGTCCACCGATAACGATACCGATAAAGAGTGAGGAGTAAACCTCTTTTGTGATAAGTGCAAGAGCGATAGCGATAATAGGTGCCGCAAGGGACATAAATGTACCGAAGTAACGGCTATCCATAGTGCCGTCTCCACCACATGTTTCACATCCTAAGCCAATTCCGGAGCAGTCGGGACAGTTGCCCTCGTCAGCTCTTACAGCAATACTGCAAACCACAAGAGCAATAAGCAATACTGCAAGCACGGATACCATCACAATGTTTTTCTTGCTTTTGAAGAATTCCTTAAACATTGATGTGTTCCTTTCGAATATATAAATTAATTTTCGTCTTCGTTATTAATTACTGCAATACCAAGCTCCTTAAGGTCGTCAGGGTTTGCAAATGAAGGGCATTTGGACATAAGCTCAGAGGCATTTTGCATCTTGGGGAATGCAATAACCTCACGAATATCCTCAAGGCCCAAAAGAAGTGTAACAAGTCTGTCAAGACCGAATGCAAGTCCACCGTGGGGAGGTACACCGTACTTAAAGGCATCAAGCAAGAAGCCAAACTTCTCCTGTGCCTCCTCCTTACCGATACCGTGAATGGAGAACATATGCTCCTGCATTTCGGTTGTATGAATACGGATAGAGCCACCACCAAGCTCAGTACCGTTAAGAACTATATCGTAAGCTCTTGCACGAACTCTGCCGGGGTCTGTGTCGATATACTGATAGTCCTCTGCCATAGGAGCAGTAAAGGGATGGTGCATAGCGTAGTATCTGCCGTCCTCCTCGCTGTACTCAAAGAGAGGGAACTCTGTAACCCAGAGAAACTTAAATTCGTTGGGGTTAAGAAGGCCAAGGCGCTTAGCACACTCGCAGCGGAGAGCACCGAGAGTATCAAATACAACCTTGTTTTTATCAGCTACTACAAGCACAAGGTCACCGTTTTCTACCTCCATAAGCTTCATGATTTCAGCATTTTCGCCTTCTGTCAGGAACTTAGCGTAGGATGAGGAAATCTCTCCGTTTGCCATCTTTAGCCAAGCAAGGCCCTTAGCCTTATACTGCTTTGCAACCTCGGTAAGAGAGTCGATTTCCTTTCTTGAGAACTTAGCGCCACCCTTAACGTTAATAGCTCTTACGCTACCGCCGTTTGCGATTGCACCTGCGAATACCTTGAATTCTGTATTCTTAACTGCCTCGGAAATATTTTTAAGCTCAAAGCCAAAGCGCATATCGGGCTTATCTGAGCCAAAGCGCTCCATAGCCTCATGCCATGTGATTCTTTCGAAGGGTGTCTTTACCTCTTTACCCATAAAGTTATCAAAGATGTACTTGATAAAGCCCTCGTTGATAGCGATGATTTCGTCCTCGTCTGTAAAGGAAATTTCCATATCTATCTGTGTAAACTCAGGCTGACGGTCTGCACGAAGGTCCTCATCACGGAAGCAACGTGCAATCTGAATATAACGGTCAAAGCCGGAATACATAAGAAGCTGCTTATAAATCTGGGGAGACTGGGGAAGTGCGTAGAATTTACCGTTGTGAACACGGCTGGGAACAAGATAATCACGTGCGCCCTCGGGTGTAGGACGGATAAGATTAGGTGTTTCTATATCGATAAAGCCGTTTTCGTTAAAATAGTTTCTTGTAAGATTTGTAATTTTTGAACGTGCGATGATATTTCTCTGCATATCGGGACGGCGAAGGTCAAGATAACGGTGCTTAAGACGAAGGTCTGCCTTAACGTCGCTGTTTTCCACGATTTCGAAGGGAGGTGTCTGAGCCTTAGTAAGAATCTTGAATTCGTCTACTGCAATCTCAATTTCACCTGTGGGGATATTCTTATTAATTGCGCCCTCTCCACGTGCACGAACTACACCCTTTGCACAGAGAACGAACTCTGCACGAACGGTGAATGCCTTATCAAAGATTTCTCTGTCTGTGCTATCGTCAAAGGCAAGCTGAATAATACCGCTTCTGTCACGAAGGTCAATGAAGATAAGGGAGCCAAGGTCTCTCTGCTTCTGCGCCCAACCGAGAACGCAAACACGCTGACCTAAATTTTCCTTAGTTAATGTACCGCAATAATGGGTACGCTTGTCGTTTTTTTCAAACTTTTCCATATTTACATCTCCTGTTTAAGAACATTAAATATATTGTCAATTTCTATTTCTGTCTGCTCACTCTTCTTCATATTCTTAAGCTGAGCACGTCCGTTTTCAAGCTCGCTATCACCTATGATAAGAGTATATTCTGCGCCGATTTTGTCAGCATATTTCATCTGTGCCTTCAAGCTACGTGCGCAGATATCACATTCGGCATAGATACCGTCCTTGCGAAGCTCAGACACAATGGAGAGTGCCTTTGATACCGCATTTTCTCCCAAGGGAGCGATGTAGAGAAGAGGCTTTTTCTCATCTGTATCGGCACAGCCGCTTTCCTTCATAGCAAGGATAATACGTGTAATACCCATACCAAAGCCGATGCCTGGTAATGCAGGACCGCCAAGCTGCTGCATAAGTCCGTCGTAGCGTCCACCACCGCAAACCGTGCTCTGTGCGCCGATGCCCTCACAGATAAATTCAAACACTGTCTTTGTGTAGTAGTCAAGTCCTCTTACGATTCTTGTATCCACTGTGTACTCAATGCCCATAGCATCAAGGTGACGCTTAAGGCTGTCAAGGTGACTGTTGCACTCGGGGCAAAGGTGGTCAATTGTATTGGGGGCATCCTTTGCAATCTCGGAGCATACAGGGCTCTTGCAGTCAAGGACACGCAAGGGGTTAGTCTTAAGTCTTTCCTTACAGGTATCGCAAAGCTGCTCCTCGTGCTGTGAGAAGTAATCAACAAGCGCCTGTCTGTAATTGGGACGGCACTGGGGACAGCCGATTGAATTTATGTGAAGCTTAACGTTTTTGATTCCAAGCTCCTTGATAAGTGTATCGGCAAGAGAAATTACAGTAGCATCTGCTGCACTTGATGCTGTACCGAACATTTCTGTGCCGAACTGGAAAAACTCACGGCTTCTGCCCGCCTGTGGCTTTTCGTAACGGAAGCAGTTGATTAAGTAGTAATATTTAAGAGGCATTGGGTCTGATGTGCGTCCGTTTTCGATAATAGCACGAACTACCGATGCAGTGCCCTCGGGACGAAGAGCGAATACTCTGTCCTCCTTATCGGTAAAGGTGTACATTTCCTTCTGTACAACGTCGGTTACCTCGCCAACTCCACGCTTAAAAAGAGCAAGCTCCTCAAAGGTAGGTGTACGAACCTCACCAAAGCCAAAGCGCTCAGCAACGCTTCTTGCCTTTTCTTCAATTTTATGCCAAAGAGCCACGTCCTCAGGGAATATATCCATGGTGCCTCTGGGTTTCTGAATTTTATTTGCCATATCAAACCTCGCTGTAGCATACGCGTGTGTAACGCATAATATAATAATACAAAAGTTTTATAAAGTATATTATAACAACTTAAACAAACCCTGTCAATACTGTAAAATAAAAAAATGCGTTTATTTACGCAAATAAAAAGGAGATTTCCAAGCTCGGAAATCTCCTTAACCGTATTTAAACGTTTACTGTTTCAAAATTATCCTCTTCGTTAAGAGCGAAGGTTGCATTCTCAAGCTGGTCAAAGTATGCCTTGATTATTGCGCCCTCAAGCTCAGCACGGAATTCTGCGTTGATGGGATGAACAATATCACGGTATGTTCCGTCAGGGTTCTTTCTGCTGGGCATAACGATAAAATATTTATCCCTTGCGTTAATGACCTTAATATCGTGAACGGCAAGCGCGCCGTCAAAGGTAACGGATACAACAGCCTTCATAGGTCCGTCCTCGAAAAATTTTCTGATTTTGATATCTGAAATAATCATTTTTATGTCCTCCGAAATGGTAATTAAACTTCTATGGCTTTCAACAATATCATTATATCAATAAATTGTGAACTGTGTAGGTATTCTGTGAAATATTTGTGTGAAATCATTAAGTAATTTTTGTGAAAAAATGTAAAAGCTTGTAGCAAAAGGGAGGTTTTTATGTCTTTAGAAAATTCTCATTATTCCGTAAAGGAGCTTGATACCATATTTGAGAACAGTAAAAAAATCTTTTTTGTCGGTATAGGGGGTATCAGCATGAGCGCCCTTGCAGAGTACTGTATCTATCGGGGCAAGGAGGTTTACGGATATGACAGAGAACGGAGCGATGTATGCAAAAAGCTGGAACGGGTGGCAAAAAAGATTAAATATTGCTCCACTCCCGATAGCGCAAGTCATATGGATATGGTAATTTATACAGGAGCAATAGACAAGGATAATTTTGAAATTCAATGTGCCATAAAGGAGAATATCCCTCTTGTATCCCGTGCTAATTTTCTTGGATATGTTACAAGTCAATACAAGCACCGAATAGGTATAGCCGGTATGCACGGAAAAAGCACGGTTACATCTCTTGTTTCCCATATCTTTGAGGTGGCAGACAAAAATCCCACCGTGTTTTGCGGTGGAATAATGAGGGAATACTTAAGTCAATACAAGTTTGGCGAGGGGGAGCATATTATTTTTGAGGCATGTGAGTATATGGATTCCTTTCATTGCCTGTATCCCACGGATTCCGTTGTGCTGAATATGGATTTTGACCACCCCGACTACTTTAAAAGCAAGGAGCAAATCCTCGATTCCTTCAGAAAATATGCAAAAATCGGCGCAAGAGTGTTTATAAATCTGGATGATGCTATGTCTATGAACGCCTTTGACAAGGAGTTCAGAGAAGAAAACCCTCAGCTTGAATTTGTGACATTTGGCATTGAAAGCAAGGGTGAATATTCTGCCACCGTAACGGATAACGGCTTTATTGCTTACCGTAACGGAAAGAAGCTGACAGAATGCGCCCTTAAGCAAAGGGGCATTCATATGGTATATAACGGTCTTTGCGCCCTTGCCGTTGCACATAAAAACGGAATTGCACCGGAGATAATTTCACTTGCCATTTCAAGCTTTGAGGGAGTGGAAAGGCGGCTTGAGCTTTTTAAAAAAGGGCAGGGGAGTGGCGATATTTACATAGATTATGCCCATCACCCAAGGGAAATACAGGCCACTCTTAACGCGCTTAGACAAATGGGGTATAAGAATATTTTGTGTGTTTTTCAAGCCCATACCTACTCACGCACGTTCGCCCTGTATTCTGAATTTAAAGGTGCATTCAAGGACGCATCAAGGCTTATTATTGCGCCAATCTATCCTGCACGGGAAAGAAACATCTACGGCATAACAAGTGAGGGCTTTGCCCTTGATATGAGGGGAGAATATATTGAGGATTTTAAAAGGATAAAGACTGAAATTGACCGATGTGAAAGCGATGCAATAGTTATAATGGGGGCAGGAGATATAATAAAACTGAAAAATTTACGTATATAATCTATTTACTTTAAGGCTCTTATGTGATAAAATGTAATGAGAACTTACAAAAAGGAGCTTTATATGGGAAAGCAGTATTCGTCACTTGCAAGGGTGTATGACTCCCTGAACGGAGATTTTGACTATACAGCCTATGCAAAATATCTTGACAAGGAAATAAAGGATAACGAGCGCAACCGTTCCTCTCTTGTTCTTGACCTTGCCTGCGGCACAGGAAAAATAACCTTTGCATTGCGTGAGCTTGGCTACGATATGACAGGTGTTGACTTAAGTGAGGATATGCTGTCTGAGGCAAGAGAAATCTGCGCCGAGAGAAATATAAGCGATATTCTGTGGCTGTGCCAGGGCATGCAGTCCTTTGAGCTTTACGGCACGGTGGACGCATGTGTATGCTGTCTTGACAGTATAAACTATCTTACCTCATATAAGGACCTATACAGCTGCTTTTCATTGGTCCATAACTATCTTATCCCCGACGGAGTGTTTGTTTTTGATATAAATACCCCCTACAAATTCAAAAATGTCTACGGGGATAACGCATACATTTTAGAGGACGAAAGCTCTCTTGTTGCGTGGCAGAACGAATACAACGAAAAAAGTAAAATCTGCAAGTTTTATCTGAGCATTTTTCTTGAAAATGAGGACGGAAGCTATGAAAGGCTTGACGAAATCCAAAAGGAAAGATGCTACGAAATAAAGAAAATCAAGGATGCACTTAAGGCATGTGGCTTTGAAATTATAAAGGTCAGCGGTGACCTTTGCGGAAATCCTCTTTCCGATACCGATGAAAGATGCTACATAACTGCAAGAGCAATAAAATAAGGAGATAAAAATGGGATCTACAATTCTTCGCGCTATGACAAAGGACGGAAGCGCACGTGCATATGTAATTAACTCAAGGGATATTGTTAATGAGGCAATAAGGTATCACAAGACAGCACCGACCGCCTCTGCCTTGCTTGGCAGACTTCTTACCGCCTCTTCTGTAATGGGAACTATGCTTCCCGAAAAGGAAAATCGTCTTACAGTTACAATTAAGGGTAACGGCCTTGCAGGTACAACTCTTGCCTGTGCCGACTACTACGGTAATGTAAAGGGTTATATTGCCAACCCTATGGCTGATGTACCTAACAAGCCTAACGGCAAGCTTGATGTTTCCGGTATTGTGGGTAACGGACTTCTTTCCGTATCCAAGGATGTGGGGGATGATGTGCCCTTTAACGGCACTATTGAGCTTGTAAGCGGTGAGGTAGCAGAGGACATTGCACAGTATTACGCAACAAGTGAGCAGACACCTACCCTTTGCGCCCTCGGTGTCCTTGTAGATACAGACCACACCTGTAAGGCTGCCGGCGGTGTATTTGTTCAGCTTCTTCCTTTCCCCGACGAAAGCGTTATTGCACGACTTGAGGAAAATTCTAAATTTCTTAATAATATTTCCACACGATTTGATGCGGGAATGTCAAATGAGGATATTCTCAAGCTTGCATTGAACGGAATCGAATACGACCTTTTTGACGAGCTTGAAATCGAATACAAGTGTGATTGCTCCGTTGAGAGAACAAAGCGTGCTCTTATCAGCCTTGGCAAGGAAGAAATCGAAAGTATTTTTGCAGAAAAGAAGGCAAAGGGCGAGGAAGAAAAAATCGAGCTTGAATGCCATTTCTGCGATAAAAAATACGCCTTCTACAGAGAAGACGTGGAAAAGCTGTTCTGATGAATATAGAGCCTATCGGAAAAATAATAACCGATTTTGATTCCAAATTCGGTATCCCAAGACAAAGTGGCATAGTAAAAGACCTTTCGGGTACTGTTATATTTGAAAAGAAATACAGAAATCCCGATGCTATCCGTGGTATTGAGGGCTTTTCTCATCTGTGGCTGATCTGGGGATTTTCAGAAAATCTTAATAAGGAATATTCTCCCACCGTGCGCCCACCAAAGCTTGGTGGTAATGAGCGAATGGGTGTTTTTGCTACCCGTTCTCCATTCCGTCCAAACCATTTGGGCTTATCTGCTGTCAAGCTTGAAGGGGTGGAATATACCGAAAAGTATGGGTACGTACTACAGGTTTCGGGAGCTGACATGGTAAACGGTACCCCGATTTACGATATAAAGCCCTATCTTGCCTATGCCGACAGCATAGAAGATGCTTTAGGTGGCTTTACTGAGGAAATAGGGGATTACAGGCTTAATGTACATTATGATTGTGTAGCTCCTTTGGAGCTTTCAAAAGAAAAGCTGAACACTCTTACAAGAATTTTAGAGGAGGATCCGCGTCCCTCCTATATAGAAGACGAAAACAGGATATACGGCTATCCCTTAGCTTCCTTTGAAATTAAATTTAAGGTTAAGGATAAGGCTTTAACCGTTATATCCATAGAAAAGAGGAAAATATGAAAAGAATACTTGTTGTAAGCTCAGCCAACATGGACATGGTAATGAATGTGGATTTTGTTCCTGTTGAGGGGCAGACTGTAATAGATAAGGGAAGCTACTCCTATGTGCCCGGTGGCAAGGGCGCAAACTCTGCCGTTGCATTTTCCCGTCTCGGTGCAAAATGCGTATTCCTTACAAAGCTTGGAAATGATACAAACGGCGACACTCTCCTTGACTTATACAAGAATGAGGGTATGGATGTTTCCTATATCAAGCGTGATGATACCGTTGCAAGTGGACTTGCTGCTATACTTGTTGAAAAAACAGGGCAGAACAGAATTATAGTTTTCCCCGGTGCAAACTCAAAAATTGAGCTTGAAACTGTAAGTGAGGCTATAGCAAGTAAGCCCGATGCACTTTATATGCAGTTTGAAATAAATTATGATGCTATTCTTCATGCAGCAAATGAAGCGTCAAATGCAGGTATTCCCATATTTATAGATGCAGGTCCTGCAAACAAGGATTTCCCTCTTGATAAGCTGCCAAGAGTTACCGTATTTTCACCCAACGAAAGCGAAACTGAGGCATTTACAGGTATTGCACCCACTACTGAGGAAAAATGTAAGGAGGCTGCCCTTTGTCTGCTTGAAAGGGTTAAGGCAGAGTACATAGTAATTAAGCTTGGTGGCAGAGGCGCGTATATTTTTGACGGCGAAAGGGGCGTAATAAAAGCTCCCTACGATATGCCTGTTGTAGATACTACTGCGGCAGGAGATGCATTTACTGCGGCGCTTACCCTTGAATATTTAAGAAGCGGAGATATTTTCTCCTCCTGTGATTTTGCAAATGCAGCCGGCTCTATTACTGTAAGCCGTCCCGGTGCATCAAGCTCTATTCCCAACGAAAGGGAAGTTAGCGAATTTTTAAAGAAAAGACAGTAAAATTACGTAAAAATACAAAACGGTAGCGATTAGCGTGATACTCTTAACGGAGTATCACGCTAACTCTATTCGCCTTCGGCGAGTTCTATTGCTACGCAGTGATATTCGGCTTACGCCGAGTGATATTTGCTGCGCAAGTTTAGGGCGAATAGAATATCACTGAAGCCGCAAGGCTTCAATATCACTGTCGCTGTGCGACAATATCACTCTTTG
>JAFTHF010000010.1 GCA_017457545.1 Clostridia bacterium | reverse complement strand
GGTCCAACCACCACCTGTACCGAGCTGACCATCGAACAATGTCTTAGGATCAGCACCAGTAACCTTATCTACCTGGATAACGTTTCCGTCATCGTCTTTAGCAACAACTTTATTGCCATCCTTATCTTTTGTGTACTGTGTATAGATTTCCTTGTATTCCTTAATGTCATCAGCTGTAACAACACCACCTGTGAGTGTTTCTTTTGTCAACATAGGAATTTCGTACTTATTGAGATCTGCACCAGACTTATCCTCAGCACCGCACTTAACACAGTACTGTGTATATTCGCCCTTCTCTGTAAGTGAGGGGAACTTTGTGATATTCTTAGCCCAAGTATGTACATACTCGTCAGCGCCCTTAACTGTTGTAGCGTCGATTTCCCAAATTCTACGTGCGCCCTTGCCAGCCTCAGCTGCGCCAACAGTAGTAATAACTACCTTGTAAGCGGGCTCGTATACGTCGAGAACAACCTCTGTAAGGTTAGTTGTATCGATATCCTTATCGGATGTAAATACAACAACGTCCTTACCGTCCTTGTCAAGACCGTAAACAACAACATTGAGCTTAAGATTGTGCTTAGTGTCAACTGTAACCTTATCAGCATATGTAGAGCCATCGTTGACTGTACCCTTACCGTTTACAACGATCTTAAGAGTAGCAAAATCAATAAGTGTCTTACCTGCTGTTTCAACAGTAATTTCTGTGCTACCTGCTGTCAAACGAGTAGCTGTATTATTCTTACCGTCAACAAGGTATTCAGGCTTGTTTTCGTCTGCCTTACCATCTTTGAATGTAATGGTATAAGCGCCATCTTCATAAAGTGCCTTCATGTCGAGGTCTGTTAAATCCAATTTGCCGTCCTTTGTGGGGTGACATACATGTGCCTGGTTAGCAGGCTCCTTGTAACCCTCTTCAGCTGCAAAAAGAACGAAAGGCATAACAGAAACAACCATCATGATTGCCAAAATAACTGATATGAATTTCTTCATTTTGATTTTTCTCCTTTTTCTCGAAAGAATTTTTGTACCTTAAGTATAACACAAGGTTTTGTATTTGTCAAGCAGATTTTGATTAATATTTAGCGATTTTTTGTAAAATTTGCACAAATTTCGAAAATTTTCGAGATTTTTGTTTATCTTTTTACTAAATTTCAATCCGAATTTGAATTCTTTGAAAATTTTACCCGTCCGACGTCCTGTCTCTTTATATAATTAATAATGTAGATTTTCACTCAATTTTTCATCTAAAAGGGGCGCTTGACTCAATCTGTCAAGCGCCCTGATTTTTGTTGATTTTCTATTCAATTTTATTGATTTTACACCAAATTAATATGTCTTAAATGGGGGTGTAATATGCAAGCTGGAGCTGCTTAGGTTTTTGCAAGAGGAATCAAAAGGCTGTTCGGAAGCAGCTTTGCAAGGACTCTGTAAAGCTTATAAAAGCCTCTTGGAGTGTACACGCTTTTACCTCTTTTTGCAGCCTTAATACCCTTGACCGCTGTCTTTACGGGGTCGCAGTACGGGAGGGTATCAAAGGTCTTTGATGTGCCCTTCTCTATTCCGGCAACATTCAAAAACTCTGTGCTCATAGGGCCGGGGCAAACTGCGGTAACATTGATTTTGCGTTTTTTAAGCTCATAGCGAAGCGCCCTTGTAAAGCTCATAACATATGCTTTCGTTGAAGAATAAACGGTCATTCTTGCATTAGGCACAAAGGATGCAATAGAGCATGTATTAATAATGTAGGATTTTTCGCTCATAAAGGGCAATACGATAACGGTTGCTTCGGTAAGGGCACGGACATTAAGATCTACCATTGCGCCCTGCTTTATGTAATCTGCTTCATCCAAGTTACCGATTACGCCCATACCCGCATTATTGAAAAGGAACTTAACATCGGGCTTTTCGCTTTCCAGCATTTCCTTAAGCTGCGCCATGCTGTCGCCAAGAGTAATATCCATAGGCACAACGCGTGTAGGAACAGTACCCTGCTCTGCCAGCTCCTTAAGCTTGCTTTCTCTACGGGCGATTATCCATATTTCGTCAAGAGGCTCATTCTGAATTGCCTTGTAGTATTCCACACCAAGTCCACTTGATGCGCCTGTAATAATAGCTATCTTACTCATAATCACCAACCAAGATTCTTAAGAAATGTAACTGCATGGCCGGGCCATGTGCAGAGATCGTTTGTATCCTCGGCAAGTCCCTTACCGTGACAGCCGTCGGGATAAATATGGAGCTCAAAGTAGATTCCCTTAGCATAAAGGGCATCTGCAAGAACAAGCACGTTCTTTGCATCTACTGCATTATCGTTTCTTGTGATCCAGATAAAGCAAGGAGGTGTATTCTTAGTGATATTAAGCTCATTTGAGAACATATTTACAAGAAGTGTATTGTCCCAGTCTGCGCCAAGAAGGTTCTGACGGCTGCCCATATGGGTAAGATGCTCCTGAAAGCTTACAACGGGATAACAGGGCATAAAGGCATCGGGACGTGCGTTAAGCTCATCTATTGCGTCAGTCTTAGGATATGCGTCGAAATCGTAAAGGGTGCCTGAGGTGCAGCAAAGATGTCCGCCTGCGGAAAATCCGAGAGTTGCCACCTTTTCATATCCCATGCTACGTACCATACGGATAGCCCTCTGCACATCGGAAAGAGGCGCAAACTTGTTGCAGCGCGCTACATTGTAATCAAGGGTAAAGGAATTGATGCCTGCCTTATTGAACATAAGGGCGATAGGGTCCTTTTCGTGGTCAGCCTTCATACCGTAGCCACCACCGGGGATAACGATAACAGCTGTCTTTGTATCGTTTACCTTGAACTCGGTAATTGAGGGGCGGAAATTATCGTCTGTGTCTGCAATGTAAGGGGGATTTTCCCATAAATAAATTTTTTTCATAT
>JAFTHF010000083.1 GCA_017457545.1 Clostridia bacterium | reverse complement strand
TACAGCAAGGGCAATACCAACGTATAAGAATACCTGACCAAGGACGTCAAGCAGCTCATCAACCATATCAAGTTCAAAGGTTACAGAGTTCTGAAGTGAGTAGTGTACGCTTCCAAACTCCTCATAGGAGAACTTAACCACATCGGAAATATCTCCACGGGATGAGGGCATGGGGGCAACGGCAAATGAGTAAATTCCGTCTACGTTTTCACCGAAGATAAGCTCATATACATCGCTTGAGCAAACAAGGTAATCGTAGTGATTTTCATTTGTACCACCAACGATACCAACAATCTTAAATGAGTAGTTTGTCGCGGAATTTCCACTACCGTTTACGTAAATTTCAGCCCTTATACCGTCACTTGACACACGGTTTTTAATAATTTCGAAGTATTTTCCGTTGATATAATCACGTACCTCCTCCTTAAGGGTCTTGTTCTTTTCGCCCATATAGAGAGATTCTCTGTATGTGTTTATAACATTATAAAAATCGGGAATATATTTTCCGCCCTCAAGCTTTGTTTCGTCAAAGACAGCATCGGGGTTCTTTGAAAGATAATACTCCTTTGCCTTATCAAGGTTAGCGAAAACATAGGATTCAAGCAACATATATTCATACTGGTCAAGGAAGGAGCTAACAGAGAGAACATCTGTGTCTAATGAATAAAAGGTTTGACCGTTATATGTTACCTTAACATTGATTTTATCCAGCTCAGCCCCTCTTATAATAGAGCCTGAAAGCTTGTAGGTTTCAATAAGCGAATCAAGATATTCCTTCATAAGAGGCTGAATAGCAGGGTCGCTGCCGTAGCAACGCATATAATAGTCCACAAGCTCCTCATCGGTTAATTTGTCAGCACTGTTCTTATCCAACATATCGCTGTCAATAATGTGCTTTTTTGCGGCAGCCTTATTTGAATCTGCTGTAACATATTTGTACGCAGCAGCAGTTCTATATCCGCCACCGTTTACAAAATCGTAAAGATTGGACACGTAGAAGGGCAATTCACCGTTTTGTGATTTATCGTAGAGCGTTTTTTCGTAGCCCTTAAGCGCATCAGGCTCATACCATTTGATATTATCGTTATCAGCCAAAAGGCTTCTTACAAAGCTTGGTGTAACAACGTATTCGTCAGCTGCAAGGGCTGCCTTTTCGCCGTTTAGCCATATAATATCAAAGGGAACCTCCTCAAGCCTTGCAAGACGGCTGGGATAGTAGTAGAAGTAATTTGTATTTTCGGTTACCACATCTCCCACAGTAGAGTCATTATCCTTAACAGGCTGTGTGGTTACATGAATATTACCGTAATTCCAGAATTCCTTACCGATATTGTCGCTTGCGCTCTTAAGTCTTGCAATCGCGCCATCACCTACAAAGGCAACGCAGTTCATTGAATATTGCTGTGCTGCGTCAAGCTCACTGGAAAGTGCCATCTGTACAATCATATCGGCAGGGTCATCTACCTGATTAAGAAGCGCCTCATATCTTGTGTAGTCGAACCCTGTGTCGATAATTCCCGTAATAATATACTTTCCATAGGTGCCGATTTCAATGCTCATGCCGATTAAGTCATCGTAGGACTTGATTTCTGCAGTCTGAGTATTGTTTTCGCTGTCAAGGTAGGTAAAGCCTACCTTTTCAAATGCCTGATAAATATACTTGGATACGGCAATTTCATTTTTGCTGCCGTCGGGAAGCTTACCTGTAAGAGTGTAGCCGTAATGCTGAAGGTCGGTTGCGTTTATTTCTGCAAAGCCGCTGAACTGATTTGTAAACAGGGTAGCAAGCTCAAATTCAAGCTTTTCACTCTTTGCGCTGAGATGATTACGGAAGCTGGTGCTTTCCATATTATCAAAGTAAACGCCCTTGACATCAAGGTCGGAATTATTTTTGATTAAGGATAAATCGCTGTCGGACAGATAGAAGTCGCCATATCTGTCAGTAACCTTTTTCTTAAAGGATGCGTAGTCAACGCCGGAGTCTATAATAGATGTAATAGCTGTGCCTACATTATCGTAGGATGCGATAGTGTCGGCAAGGCCGAAAAGGGTAAAGGCGATAAAGGAAAGGAAAATAGTAAATATAAGACGGAACTTTTTGTGCTTAAGACCGCCGGAGCCAATCTTAAATGCGTTTTTAAGGGATAGCTTGGACTTAATAAGCTTAAAGTTATCATCTTTTTTTATTGTAATATTGCTTTCGTCAGTATCACGGAATTCATACTTGATGCCTGAAGCATCAGGACGCTTTTCGCCCTTGATAATAAGCTTGGCATCGGTGGAAAGAGTAGCGATATACCTATTGATAGCCTTAAGGTCATCGTCAGTTAAGGTGTAGCCCTGCTTAATCTCAATCTCATTTTCATTATAAGACAGATTTTGCTCTACGACCTCTTCCTTATGCTCACTTACCTTTTCAACGTCGGAAATAATCTTTCCGTCGGCAAGCTCAATTATTCTGTCTGCATACTGCTCCGAAAACTCTCTGTCGTGGGAAACAATAAGGATAAGCTTTTCCTTGGAAAGTGACTTAAGAGTGTCAAACACCTGTCTGCCCGTTGCAGAGTCAAGTGCGCCTGTAGGCTCATCTGCCATAATAATTTCGGGATTCTTTACAAGGGCACGTGCAATTGCAACCCTTTGCTTCTGACCACCGGAAAGCTCATTAGGCTTACGCTGACCGTAGCCGTCAAGGTCAACCTTTTTAAGAATCTTATTTATTTCATCATCGGTTGGCTTACGTCCCTGTAGCTCAATTGCAAGGGCGACGTTTGCACCGACGGTAAATTCCTCAAGAATGTTGTACTCCTGAAAGATAAATCCAACGTAGGTGTTACGGTAGCTATCGTAGTGTGGCTGCTTAAAGTCCTTAGCGGAAACACCCTTGATAATTATTTCACCGGAGTCCACCATGTCAAGTCCACCAAGCACGTTAAGTAAGGTAGACTTGCCGCTACCGGATTTACCAAGGATAAATACCATACCCTTGTCAGGTAGCTTAAGGGAAACGTCGTTAAGGGCAGAAATGGGTACGCCCTTTTTCGGCTTATATATTTTATGTAGATGTCTAGCTTCTATCATCTTTTTACCTCATTAGTTAGAATTACATCTATTTATTTTACCATAATATATATGATATTGCAATAAAAATTTTGTTCACAGCAGAAAAATACCAATCATTATATGAACATCTGTACATATAATGATTATAAAAACCGTGTTTAAGAGCAAAAAAAGGTGTCAATATTAGTATAGGGGTGATGATATGAAGATTATTCTGGTTACAGATAATTATACCTATGAAAGCAGGGGAGAGAGAATTTTTAATTTGGTGGACTTTTTTTCAAGACAGGGAAAGTATGAATTTATTGCCTTTGATATTTATAAGCAAAGGGTAAATTTAAAAAATCTCCATATATTAAAGGTTAATCAAAATGATACTCCCACAAAGTGTATTTCCTATGTTAAGGGTATAATAGGTGACGAGCGCTTTGTGGTTATTTACGAAAGATACGTAAGATATATAGACCTTAAATGCTTACTTGATTTTCATATGTCACATGATTTTGGCATTTCCGTCTGCGCCTTGGATAAAAAAGAAAACAGATTTTCTAATTCGGGCATTTTTGTAATCGAAAACGAATACCTCGACCTAATCGAAAATGGCTATGAGCCCCACAGGGAGCTTTGCATCTACTGCGCCGAAAGAAACGATTTGGGAATATTTGAATACGAAAAACGAAATAACATTTTTACGTTATGTGAATAATGAGATAAAAACCACAGATTGATTTTCTGTGGTTTTTATGCTACAATAATAGAGAAGCTTATGGCTGAC